>NZ_JBKTXS010000002.1:0-55883 GCF_046951855.1 Lentihominibacter sp.
ATATAATAAACCATTATGATTGTGAGTAACAAGTGTTTGTTGGAAAATGAAAAAAATTTCATACTGGAAGATGATTTTAATGAGACTGTCAGAAAGCCCAGACTTTTACTGCACAGTTGCTGCGGACCATGCAGTACAGCTGTAGTGGAACGGCTTGTTGATGAATTTGAGATTACAGTATTTTTTTATAATCCGTGTATAACGGAAGAACAGGAATATCAAAAAAGACGTGCTGCTCAGATAGAGTTTATAGATCAATTCAACAGAGAGAATATCGGAATTGCGAAAATAGGCTTTGCGGAAGGAAATTACAGACCTAAAGAGTTTATAACAGCGGTAGAAGGGCTGGAAAATGAGCCTGAAGGGGGAGCGAGGTGTCGTGTATGCTTCAGCCAGAGACTGGAAAAAACTGCAGAAAGCGCAAGTCTTTCGGGATATGATTGTTTTGGCACAACATTAACGGTGAGTCCTCATAAAGATTTCAAAGTGATTTCCGTACTGGGAAGAGAATTAGCGGCGCGGTATGGGATTTCATTTCTCGACAGAGATTTCAAGAAAAAGGATGGATTCAAACGTTCGGTGGAACTTTCGAAAAAATATGGACTGTACCGCCAGAATTATTGTGGCTGCAAGTATTCAAAGCGTGAGGGAGATGATTGATATGCATGAACTGATTATACCTAAGAACTATACACCTTTTATTGATTATATGGAAAGTCAGAGGGCTATAAAGAAAATCAAAGATTTCTTTCAGCAGGAATTGGCATATGGTCTGAGATTGAGACGGGTATCGGCCCCTCTGTTTGTTGCTCCTGAAACAGGCCTTAACGATAATCTTAATGGTGTAGAACGAACGGTGAGTTTTACTGTTAAAGATATGGGAGAAAAAACTGTCGAAATAGTTCAGTCTTTGGCGAAGTGGAAGCGAATGGCCTTGGGTAAATATAATTTTAAGCCCGGAACGGGGCTGTATACTGATATGAATGCCATAAGACGTGATGAAGAACTGGATAATCTCCATTCTATATATGTTGATCAGTGGGACTGGGAAAAGGTTATCAATAAAGAGGACCGTACGGAAGAGTATCTGGAAGAAACCGTAGTGACGCTTTACAATGCCATTAAGAATCTCAATGATTATGTTAACAGGCTTTACAATGAATTAAAAACAGAGCTCCCTAATGAGATATTTTTTATAACATCTCAAGAACTGGAAAATATGTATCCGGAAAAGACGCCTAAGGAGCGTGAAGATGCCATAACAAAGGAAAAGAGGGCTGTTTTCATCAAGAAAATAGGAGGTGTACTTAAATCCGGACAGAGGCATGACGGAAGAGCTCCCGACTATGATGACTGGGAATTGAACGGAGATATAATTTTATGGAATGATGTTCTCGATCGTTCATTTGAGATTTCTTCTATGGGGATACGAGTAGATGAAAGGGCTATGGATAGACAGCTTAAGGAAGCCGGTGCAGATGACAGAAGGAATATGGCGTTTCATAAAAAAATATTGAACAGAGAGTTGCCTTATACTATAGGCGGGGGAATAGGGCAGAGCAGGCTCTGTATGTATTTTTTAAGAAAGGCGCATATAGGAGAAGTTCAGGCGTCCATATGGCCTGAAGAAATGATTGAGGAGTGTAAGGAAAATGATATTTTCCTTCTGTAGCTGATGAAATATCTGAATATAGTAATAGATAACAGAAGTGACAGTACAGACAGTTTATATACATATGGATGTAATTGTGAAAATGTGTCCGCAGGAAATAAGGTATATGTTCCCTTTGCTAAAGGCAACAGACTGAGAGAAGGTTATGTGATATCTGTATCATCTCAGGTGACTGATGATATGGCAGACAGGCTCAAGTATGTAGAGAAAGTTGATGAGGAGATATCGCTTACGCCTGAGATGATAAGAACTGCAGTGTGGATGAGAAATCGATATTTGTGCAGGTATATAGATGCGATAAAGTGTTTTACTCCTGTAGGAAGCAAAGCAAAAAGAGGAGTTCGTAAAGATCCGTTCAGTGAAAGACAGGGAGAAGAATATTCCTTAAAAAAATTGACTAACCAGCAGACATCTGCGATGGAGCGCATAGGGAATGCTGTGAAAAGAGGAAAACATGATAGATTTCTTATACATGGTGTTACAGGAAGCGGGAAAACTGAAATATATATTCGAACAGCCGAGATTGTATTAGCTGAGCAGAAAAAAGTTATTGTACTGGTGCCTGAAATATCTCTTACGACTCAAATAATAGACAGGTTTATAGGTAAATTCGGATATGAGAGTATTGCGGTGCTTCACAGCAGGCTTTCTCTTGGAGAACGGTATGATCAATGGAAAAAGATCAGAGATGATAAGGTGAAGATAGTAATAGGGGCAAGATCAGCTGTTTTTGCTCCGCTTGAGAACATCGGACTGATAGTGGTGGATGAAGAGCATGAGTCAACATATAAATCGGATCATACACCGAAATATGATACTATAGAAGTTGCAGTAAAGCGACTTCAGGATAAGGATAATAAGGGTATATTAATACTGGGGAGTGCTACTCCGTCCGTATCCACTTACAGCAGAGGAAAAGAGGGCATATATAAGATAATAAAGCTTACAGAAAGATATAATAAAGTTGATATGCCACATGTTGCAGTCGTGGATATGAGGGCTGAATTAAAGAACGGAAACAAGTCAATAATCAGCAGAGAACTTTATCGCAAAATGAAAGAAAAGCTTGAAGACGGGAAGCAGGTTATGCTGTTTCTCAACAGAAGAGGATATTCAACTTTTATATCATGCAGGGAATGCGGATATGTGGCGAAATGCCCTGCTTGCGGACTGTCTCTTACTTACCATAAGAAGACAGGCAGCGCTGTATGTCATTACTGTGGATACAGTCAGGGTGCATTGAATCGGTGCCCTGAGTGCGGAAGTAAATATATAAGGTATTTTGGCAGTGGTACGGAAAAAGTAGAGGAAACTATTTTAGAATTGTTTCCTGAATTTTCAGTAGAAAGGATGGATCTTGATTCCGTAAGAAAAAAAGGGGAGTTGGATCGCAAAATAAGGGATTTCAGAAAAGGAAAGACTGATATTCTTATAGGTACACAGCTTATAGCAAAGGGACTTGATTTTAAAAATGTAGGCTTGGTTGGGATAATTTCGGCAGATGTTTCATTGAATATACCTGATTTCAGATCTCCTGAGAGAACTCTTCAGCTCATCATCCAAGCTTCGGGACGAGCAGGCAGAGGAAGTGAGAAAGGCAGTGTGGTGATACAGACATACAGTCCTGAGCATTATGCTCTGGAGTTTGCTTCCAGACAGGATTATGAAGGGTTTTACAATACCGAGATACAGTTTAGAAAATATATGGGATATCCACCTTACAGCGATATGTTTCAGATAGTGTTTTCTTCAGATGATCGGGAAGCGGCTCTTGCTGGAGCAAAGGACTGGTACGAGAGGATAAAGGAGCTTCTTCCGGAAGATGAAAGAGGAAATGTTTTTTCTCCTCAGGAAGCGTATATGAGCAAGATAAAGGAAACATACAGATTTTCAATGCTCATAAAATGTTTAAGAGGCAAAAGGAAAAAATATTCTGATCTGATAATTTCGCTGAAGGAACAGGACAGAAAAAACAGAAAGAAAAAATATACAGCGGTAGTAGATATAAATCCATACAGTTTTGTTTAGGAGGAGAGGCTGATGGCACTGAGAAATATAGTAAAAGAAGGCGATGTTATACTGAGGAAGCATTGCAGAGAAGTGGACAAAGTAGATGACAGAATCAGAATGATACTGGATGATATGGTAGAGACTATGAGAGACGCTAACGGTGTTGGTCTTGCGGCACCTCAGATAGGAATGATGAGACGTATATTTGTGGCTGAACCTGAACCGGGCGAAGTTTATTATTTCGTAAATCCTGAGATCACAGAGAAAGAAGGTAGTCAGGAAAGCGAAGAAGGCTGTCTTTCTGTGCCTGGATATTCGGGGCTTGTGGAAAGGCCTGAAAGAATAACCATAAAAGGTTTGGACAGGGATGGAAGACCTCAGGAGTATAAGTTTGAAGGCTTTAAGGCGGTAGTCATGTGCCATGAGTTTGATCATTTGGATGGAATACTGTATATAGACAAAGCAAAAGAAATGTATCAATTGCCAACAGAGGAGAACGAGGGTAAATGATGAAAGTTGTATATATGGGCACACCGGATTTTGCAGTTCCTGCGCTGCAGAAACTTTATGATGAAGGATATGAGATTCCCTTTGTGGTCACACAGCCTGACACATCAAGGGACAGAGGCAGGAAAGTAAAGTTTTCGGCGGTAAAGGAAAAGGCTTTGGAGCTGGGAATAAAAGTTTTGCAGCCTCAGAAAGTTAAAAATGATAAAGAGTTTATAGATATATTAAAACATACGAAGCCTGATCTTATAGTAGTTGCGGCTTATGGACAGATACTTTCTAAAGAGATTCTGGATATACCTCAAAAGGGATGCATCAATATTCATGGATCACTGCTCCCGAGATTTAGAGGGGCTGCTCCTATACAAAGAGCTATAATGGCGGGAGATAAGGAAACAGGTATAACCATAATGTATATGGAAGAGGGGCTTGATACAGGGGATATGCTTTCTAAGAGATCAACTCCTATTGCGAATAAAACAGGGCGCCAGCTTCATGATGAACTGGCTCGTATGGGAGCAGAGCTTTTGGCAGATACTATCCCTAAGCTTGATATAATAAAAGGTGAGAAGCAAAACGATGAAGAATCCACTTATGCTTCCATGATTTCAAAGAATGAAGGTTGTATAGATTTTTCGAAGTCGCCGGGCGAAATAGAACGTATAATAAGGGCTTTTGATCCATGGCCTGGAGCATATACTTATTATGAGAATAAAATGATGAAACTTTGGAAAGCAGAGGATTTGGCGGTTGAAACCTATGAAGTGAACGGTACTGTATTGGGAGCCGGCCCGGATGGGCTTGATATAGCAGCGGGTGGTAAAGTGCTCAGAGTTACTCAGATACAGATGCCGGGTAAAAAAAGAATAGAAGTCAAAGAATATTTAAAAGGCAATTCCATTGAAATTGGAAGGGTTTTAGGATAAAATTAAATCCGGAGGGGGAATTATATGT
The DNA here is from genome assembly GCF_046951855.1 of Lentihominibacter sp. NCBI lineage: Bacteria > Bacillati > Bacillota > Clostridia > Peptostreptococcales > Anaerovoracaceae > Lentihominibacter > Lentihominibacter sp. The sequence goes on from NZ_JBKTXS010000002.1 coordinate 5,144, forward strand.
ATTTTGGGGTATTTGATCCTACGTTTATAATATTGATACCTGCTATTATATTTGCTTTATATGCGCAGGCTAAGGTGAAAAATGCTTATAGAAAGTATTCGGGAATAGAAAACAGAAGAAGAATAACAGGAAGACAGGCGGCGAGGATGATTCTGGACAGCAACGGACTTCAACATGTTTCCATAGAAATGGTGGCGGGGACTCTTACAGATCATTATGATCCGTCTAAGGATATAATGAGACTGTCCAGCCAGGTTTACAATGGTACATCTATAGCTTCTGTAAGTATTGCGGCACATGAGTCCGGCCATGCGATACAGGATGGTACATCTTATGGATTTTTGAAATTCAGAAATGCCATAGCCCCTGTAGTGAGCCTTGTTTCGACGGTATCCTGGCCGCTGATGCTGATAGGTCTTTTAATAATATGGCAGGGGAACAGAGCTACGGGGAATTTTATATTTGATCTGGGGATCATATTCTTTGCCGCGGTTGTTTTGTTTCATACGGTTACACTTCCGGTGGAACTTAATGCAAGTAAAAGAGCTATAAAACAGCTTGTAGATTTAAATATCGTAGATGATCAGGAAGCCAGAGGTTCCAAAAAGGTATTGTCCGCAGCGGCGATGACATATGTAGCTGCATTGGCTACATCAATAGCTAATTTAATCAGAATTTTAATGATTAGGGGGCGCGACTGATGGATGCAAATCGAAAAACAGCGTATTTATCGCTTGTAGACGTGGAGTCTAAGAAAGCGTTTTCAAATTTGGCGATCAACCACCAGGTAATAATCAATAAGCCTAATTCACAGGGCTTTGTAAGGGAACTTGTATATGGAGTTCTTGAGAGCAAACTTACTCTTGATTATTATATAGATCAGCTTTTAAATGACGGTATAGAAAGCCTGAAGATACCCGAGCTTACTATAATCAGAATGGGTATATATCAGCTTGGATGTATGAATTCAGTGCCGGAGTACGCTGCTGTCAATGAGAGCGTAATGCTGGCAAAGAAATATTGCAGAAGTAAGAGTGGGCTTATAAATGGAGTGCTGAGAGAGTATCTCAATAAAAAGATGCAGCTTAGGCTACCTGACAGAGCTGATGATGAAGTAAAATATCTGTCGGTCAAGTATTCTTATGCGCCTTGGATAGTCGAACTTTGGCTTGAATATTATAATGTTGATTTTGTAGAAGAACTTATGCGGGCGGGGAATGAAACTCCTCCTATGACCATACGACTTAACTGGCTGAAGATAATGAAAAAGGATCTCATTGCCAAGCTGGAGGAACAGGGTTTTGAGGTCAGTGAAGGAAAGCTTTGCCAGAATGCTCTTAATGTGAAAGGCAACAGACTGTTAGAAACAGAAATGTATAAGTTAGGTATGTTTACTCCTCAAGATGAAAGCTCTATGCTGGTAGCTGAAAAGGTTGCGCCCAAGCATGGCGAGACAGTTATGGATGTATGTGCAGCCCCGGGAGGCAAAACTACAGCTATAGCTGAGAGAATGAATAATACAGGAAAGATCATAGCTTCGGATATTTACAGAAGAAAGCTTGATCTGATAGATAAAGAAGCGAGGAGATTAGGCATAACCAATATAGAAACAAGATCATGGGATGCTACCAGAGTGGACTCTTCGATGTTACATAGAGCTGACAGAGTTCTGGTAGACGCTCCATGCTCGGGATTAGGTGTAGTAAGAAGAAAGCCTGAGATAAAATATAAGGCTTTTACGGAAGAAATGGATCTGCTGCCAAAAAAACAGCTGGCTATACTTTCTGCTTCTTCGAATTATGTCAAACCGGGCGGAACACTGGTATACAGTACATGTACTATAAACCCGGCTGAAAACGAGAAAGTCACAGATGCGTTTCTAAAAAGGAATCCGTCTTTTGAAAAGGTGGAAAGAACGCTTCTGCTGCCTAATATAAACGGAACTGATGGATTTTTTATATGTGTCATGAAACGAGATGACAGTCTGTTATAGGTCCGCAATTAAAGTGAAAGGCGAAAGCAGTAATGGTACAGATTGGATTTAAATGTAATAAAGGTATTGTTCGTGAGAAAAACGAAGATGCTTGTTTTGTTATCCCCAGTCAGGATGTGTATATTGTGGCTGACGGTGTAGGCGGCAATAATTCTGGAGAAGTTGCCAGCAGAACGGCTGTCAGTGAAATAGCCCACTATGTCAATAATAACGATCTGCAAGAATTTAAGGAACCGGACGATATATTCGGTTTTTTTTCGGAGGCTATAGAAAGTGCTAATGAAAAGATATATAGATTGGGAATAGAAAATGAAGACAATAGGGGAATGGCGACTACAATTGTATTGGCATACATTTTCAAAGGGGTTGCCTATATAGCAAACTTAGGGGACAGCAGAGCATACTTGTTTAGAGACGGGATGCTCAGCAGAATCACCAAGGATCATACTTATGTGAATGAGCTGATAGATAAGGGAGTCATTACAGAAGAAGAGGCAGAAAATCACAAACAAAAGAATGTGATAACAAAGGCTCTTGGCGCTGATAAATTTGTGGAACCGGATTTTTATAGGCTTGAGGTTTCAAGAGATGATATTCTGATGCTGTGTTCAGATGGACTTTACGGAGAAGTTTCTCCGGAAAACATGGCAGAGATACTGGAGAGAGATGAAAGTATGAATGATATTTGCACACAGCTTGTGGATGAGGCGCTGCAATGCGGCGGGAGAGATAATATCACAGTGGTTTGTTTGAAGATATAGATGATTTATAGGAGGAAGTTATGAGCAATAAAGTTCTTGCAGGCAGATATGAACTGTTTGAGCGGATAGGCGAGGGCGGAATGTCGGTGGTATACAAAGCGAAGGATAAACTTCTTAATCGTTTTGTTGCTATAAAGATATTGAAGCCTCAATTTATCAATGACAGCAAATTCATAGACAGTTTCAGGAGAGAGTCTCAGGCGGCTGCAAGCATGTCGCATCCCAATATAGTTAATATTTATGACGTGGGAAGAGAAGGAAACATTCACTACATAGTAATGGAGCTTATAGAGGGAAAAACTCTCAGTGATTATATCAAAGAACAGGGAGCCATGTCCTATCCCAAGGTGATAGCGCTGTCAAAACAGATAGCTGCAGCATTGGCTTTCGCACATAAGAATCATATAATACACAGGGACGTAAAACCTCATAATATAATGATAACACCTAACGGTACCGCTAAGATAACGGATTTTGGTATAGCAAAAGCAGTTAATGCAGCTACTATTGTGGATAATACGGACGGTATCATAGGCTCTGTACATTATTTTTCCCCTGAACAGGCAAGGGGTGGATATGTGGATGAGAAATCGGATATATATTCTCTTGGTATCGTAATGTATGAAATGATTACAGGAAGAGTTCCTTTTGACGGAGATAATCCTGTAAATATTGCTCTCATGCATATAAACGGAGAAATGGTTCCTCCGTCAAAACTGGTGGATGGAGTTCCGCCTGCTCTTGAACATATAATTCTGAAATGTACAGATAAGTATCCGGTGAACAGATATGCTTCCGCCGAAGAACTGATAGAGGCGTTGAATAATCTTGAATTTGTAGGAAGCGTAGTAGGTGATTCTGTGCTGATGGGCGGGGCTACAGGTACGATGAACAATATAAAAGGCGGAAACGGACCTATAGCAGAGACTGATTACGATGACGGCGAAGATTACGATGAGGCTGAAGACGAAAAGAACGGCAGAAAACGTAAGAAAAAGCCTATGGATAAAAAGAAAAAGATGATTATTATAATCGCATCGGTGGCTGGGGCCATTGTGCTTGGACTGATCGTAGCATTTGCCGCAGGTATTTTCGGCGGTGAGGAGATAGAAGCGCCTGATTTTAAAAATATGACACTGGAAGAGGCAAAGGATGCTGCTAAAGAATATGATCTTAAAATTAAAAAGGCTGATGAAGTTGTAAGTGAAGACGTAGAAAAAGGAAAAATCGTTTCTCAGGATCCTAAGGCCGGAACTAAGATAAAAACGGGAAGTACTGTGAAAGTCAATATAAGCAAAGGACTTGGTGATGGAGATGTACCTGATCTTACTGGTAAGATGCAGGATGAATTGGCTTCATATCTTGAAGCGGCAGGGTTCACATTGGGATCTGTGACAGAAGAGGCGAGCGAGGAAGAGGCAGGTACTGTTTTGAGACAGGATCCTAAGGCGGGTTCAACGGCTGAGAAAGGTACAGCCATAAATGTAGTTGTCAGTGATGGGTCTAAAGCGAAAGCGGTAGTTCCTTATCTTGTCGGTAAAAGTTTGGGAGATGCTCAAGCAGCTCTTCTCAATGCAGGTCTTTCGGTAGGAAGCATAAGTTATGATTACAGCAGTACTTATGCCGAAGGAGAAGTAATGTGGCAGCAGTATGATGCAAATGCACAGCTTGATAAGGGTACATCTGTAAAGATAAGAGTAAGTAAGGGCAACAAACCTGAAGAGACTACTGCGCCTACAGAACCTTCAAAAGACGATGAAGATGAAGAGTAAAGGCGTTAAGTGCAGCGGCTGTCTGGAAGGGCTGATTGTAAAGGGTATCGCCGGGTTTTATTATGTAAAATCCGGCGATACAGTTTATAGGTGTAAAGCGCGGGGAATATTTAAACAGCGCGATATTAAACCTGCAGTAGGCGATAAAGTTGTTATCGAAGTAATACCTGATAATGATGACAGTCTTATAGTAGATATGTTACCGAGAAAAAACAGTTTTATAAGACCATTTGTTGCGAATGTGGACTGTTTCATAATTGTAGCTGCGGCGGCAAGGCCGTCTCCGGCGCCTATAGTGATAGATAAATTTCTTGTGATGGCAGAAAAGTCCGGAACAGATATAGTTATTTGTATCAATAAGTGTGATATGGCTGATTCTTTGCAGAGTAAGAAAGCCGAAAAAGCTGAAGAAAATATAGAGCTGCTTAAAAATATCTACAGTTCTTTGTATCCGGTAGTGTGTCTTGACAGTAAGAACGGAATTGGTTTTGACGAGCTGAAAAAACTCATAAAAGGCAAAGCTTCTGCTTTGGCAGGACCTTCGGGAGTGGGAAAGTCGACAATACTAAACAGGCTTATTCCTGAAGCAGGTGCAGAGACTGGCAAAGTAAGTGAAAAATCACAGCGCGGCAGGCATACTACGAGACATTCGGAACTGTTTACCATAGATGTTAAGACAGGGACTATGATTTTCGATACTCCCGGGTTTACATCATTTGATGTTCTCGAGGCTGGCGAGGAAGAACTTCAACATTTTTTTCCGGAGATAATGCACAGTGCGGCAGCCTGTAGATACAGCAATTGCAGGCATGTGGCTGAACCCGGATGTGGCGTTGCAAAAGCTCTTTCAGAGAATAAGATAAGCGAAAGCAGATACGAATCATATGTATCTATGCTTGATGAAATAAAAAAATCTAAACAATATTAAACAGCGTTGACAGGAGGAACTTAATATGATACAGCTGGCGCCATCCATATTATCGGCAGATTTTTCAAGGCTTGGGAAAAGTGTGGAAACAATAGAAAAAGCAGGGGCGCATTTGATACATGTGGATGTTATGGACGGGCATTTTGTACCTAATATAAGCTTTGGGTCGGCGGTAATGAAGAGTCTTGCCGGGAAGACGTCGATGGCTTTTGATGTTCACTTGATGATAGAGGAGCCTGATAGATATCTTGAAGATTTCGTTACGGAACAGACAGAATATATAACAGTACATCAGGAAGCCTGCGTGCATTTGAACAGAACTCTTCAGCATATAAAATCTCTGGGAGTAAAAGCAGGAATTGCACTTAATCCTGCAACTCCTTTGTCAGTGTTGGAATATTGCTTGGAAGATGTGGACATGGTTTTGATAATGTCAGTGAATCCGGGGTTTGGAGGACAGAGGTTTATTCCTTCAGCATTAAATAAAGTAAAAAGGCTTTACAGAATGAAGAATGAAAGAAACCCGGAGCTTAAGATAGAGATTGACGGAGGGATAAATCTTTCAAATGTAAGATCTGTGACTGATGCCGGAGTGGAAATAGTAGTTGCCGGTTCATCAGTTTTCGGTTGCGAAGATGTGGCAGGCAGTGTGAAAAAATTCATTACTGAGTTTAAATAAGAGGAATTTGCTTATTTTAATGTTAAGGAGGGCAATATGAAAATAGTATTGGACGGAATGGGAGGAGACAACGCACCGGGTGCAATAGTTAAGGGAGCTGTCGAGGCTGCCAAGCTGATAAAACATGATATATATATTGTGGGAAGAAAAGAAGATATAGAAGCTGAATTGAAAAAGAGTAAGTTTAAAGGCAAAAATATAAAAATAGTGGATGCCAGAGAAGTGATAACTATGGATGACAGTCCGGTGAAGGCTATACGAAGAAAAACCGAATCTTCTATGGTAGTTGGTCTTACTATGGTAAAAGACGGCCAGGGAGATATCTTTATTTCGGGAGGAAATACAGGAGCTCTGGTTGTGGGGGCAAGAATGATCTTGGGAAGAATTGAGGGAATAGATCGGCCCGTTCTCGCAAGTATATATCCATGCCTGGGCGGGGAACCGTCTCTTCTCGTGGACGCAGGAGCAAGTTCCGAAGCAAAGGCTCAGAATCTGCTGGAGTATGGACTTATGGGAAGTATTTATATGGAGAAAGTTTGGGGAAGACAGCAGCCCAAAGTGGGATTGGTAAATCTGGGAATAGAAGAAAGCAAGGGAACAAGTGTAACAAAAGACGCTTATCAGCAGCTTAAAGCGGCATCTATTAATTTTATAGGAAATGTAGAAGCCAGAGAAGTGCCTGTAGGAGCATGTGAAGTGATTGTATGCGATGGTTTTGTGGGAAATGTTATCCTTAAACTCACAGAAGGAGTAGCATGGAACATTTTAAAGCTTATAAAGAATAAGCTTATGAGAAATGTAAAAAATAAGCTGGCGGCGCTTATGCTGAAATCCGACCTCAAATCTATGAAACAGGAATTTGATTATGAGGAGTATGGCGGAGCGCCCATATTGGGAGTGAATGGACCTGTCATTAAGATACATGGTTCGTCCGGAGTGAATGCTGTTAAGAATGCTATTCTAAAAGGCATTCCATATGGACAGGAAAATGTAGTGGAGATCATTAGACAGTCCATGCTTGATCTGGAAGAAATAATAGAAAAAGATGAAGAGGAGTAGATGAATATATGGAGGATATCAGACAGCTTCAACAGAAGATCGGTTATCATTTTAATGATATAGATGTTCTTAAAAATGCTGTTACTCATAGTTCATATATCAAAGAGCATGACAGAAACAGCAAGAGCAATGAACGTCTTGAGTTTCTGGGGGACGCGTTTTTTGACGCTATAATAGGTGAAGAACTATATAGAAGCTTTCCTGAAAAAGAGGAAGGCTTTTTGTCGAGGACAAGAGCTACTCTTGTATGTGAAAAGTCATTGGCTAATGAAGCAAGGCGGCTGGATCTGGGGAAATATATTATGCTTGGAAACGGCGAGGAACATAATGGAGGAAGATTCAGAGAGTCTATATTGGCAGATACTATGGAAGCTGTGATAGGTGCCGTATATTTGGACGGAGGGTTTAATGCAGTAAAGACTGTGGTCCTGAGTTTGTTTGATGAATCCATAAAAGATGTAAAACGCGGTAAATTTATTATCGTTGATTATAAGACTACATTGCAGGAAAAGCTGCAGAATAAGGGCGAGGCAAATATAAAATATGTGCTGCTTAAAGAATCCGGGCCGGATCATGATAAGACTTTTCAGGTTCAGCTTGAGGTAAATGGGAGAGCAATGACAAAGGGAACGGGAAAAAGCAAAAAGCAGGCTGAACAGAGTGCGGCAAAGGCCATGCTTGAAAGGGAGCTGTAATCAATGTATTTTAAAAAGATAGAAATGCATGGGTTTAAATCTTTTGCCGAACCTGTCGCAATAGAATTCGATCAGGGTATAACATGCATTGTCGGACCTAATGGAAGCGGCAAAAGTAATATAAGTGATGCCATCAGATGGGTTCTGGGAGAGCAAAGTCCTAAAATGCTGCGCGGAGGAAAGATGGAAGAAGTTATCTTTTCAGGAACAGACAGCAGAAAATCAAGAGGGATGGCAGAAGTCACCCTTGTAATAGACAATGAAAACGGAAGTCTGCCTATAGACTATAAAGAGGTAGCTCTTACAAGGTGTATGTTTAGATCGGGGGAGAGCGAATACCGGATAAACGGAAATCAGTGTAGACTTCGAGATATAAGAGACCTCATTATGGATACGGGAATAGGTGTAGATGGGTACTCTATAATAGGACAGGGTAAAATATCAGATATACTGAGCAATAAGACTGACAGCAGAAGAGAGATATTTGAAGAGGCTGCGGGTATTGTCACATATAGGACAAAAAAGGCAGAAGCCGAGAGAAAACTGGCGTCAACCAGCGCTAATATGGAACGTCTGAGTGATATAATAGGTGAATTGGAAGGCAGGATAGGAAGTCTTAAGGAAAGCAGCCTGAAAGCTAAGGAATACCTGAAACTGAGAGAGAGGTATAAAGAACTTGAAATAAATATCACTCTTAAGAATATAGAAAATCTTGAACTTAAGAATGAGTATATCAAGGATGATCTTACAGAGCTGAAACTTACTATGGATAGTTTAGGCGATAAGAAAATCGGCTTTGAAAAAAGTCTTGAGGAATATAACTCCAGAAATGAAAATCTTGAGACATTATCATCTGAAACTCGCATTAAATTGCTTACTGCTATAGATGAACTGAATGAAACTGTAAACAAATGTCAGTTGGATAGTGAACGTGCAGCATCGATAGATGAGAATATACAAAGGCTTAAGGATGAAATAAGCTCTTTGACAGAGAAATTGAATATTGAGAAGAAGACAGAGCAGCAGTATATTGAAAAAAAAGCTGAAATAGACAAGGCTCTTTCGGATGCTGCCGGTGTTCTGAGGGAAAAAAGCGAGCTTTACAGCGCTGCGGAAAGCGAGCTTTCTGTTTTGACAGAGCAAACAGAAAAATATAAGAATGATGTATTTGAACTGTCAGGGAAGATAAATTCCGGAAAAGCAGAAAAAAACAGCCTAAAAAGACTTCAGGAGACTCTTGAAAAAAGAAAAGACGCATTGTCACAAGATAAGATGTCAGGCGAAGATAGTAATAAAGAAGCTCTGGACAAGCTTAACCGGATAAAAAATCAGAGAGAGCATATAGTCAGTGATTTGAATGATTTGAGAGAAAGGGCAGCAGATGAAAAAGCAAAATTTAGCCGGGATCAGGAAGAAGAACGGTATCTTTCAAAGATCGTGGAGGAACTGCGAATCCTGTTGGGACGTCTTTCGTCAAGAGTAAAAACCATTGAGGAGATGGAAAGCAATTATGAAGGATATAATTATGCTGTAAGACATGTTATGAAGTCAGGGCTTGGAGGTATACACGGAGTTGTGGCCGATCTTATAAAGGTTCCTTCAGGATATGAGACAGCTGTGGAAACAGCTCTGGGGGCATCTTTACAGAATATAGTATGCACAGATGACCGAAGTGCTAAAGAAGCTATTAAATCGCTGAGGGAAAACAGTGCAGGAAGAATGACTTTCCTGCCTGTAAGTTCAGTAAGAGGCAGAGCTTATAAAAATAATAGGCTTGAAGGTGAAAATGGTTTTATAGGTTTTGCTCCTGATTGTCTTGACTATGATGAGCAGTATAAAAATATTATAGATTATTTGCTGGGCAGAGTTGTTTTCGTAGATAATATGGATAATGCTCTTAAAATGTCAAAGATAGTATCGGATTTTAGATTTGTAACCTTAGATGGAGACGTAATAAATGCCAGAGGAGCAATAACCGGAGGAAAGTACAGAAACAAGACAGCTAATATTCTCGATAGAAAAGCAGAGATAATATCTCTTCAAAAAGAGATATTATTAAAATCAGATGAACAGAAATCCAAAGAGATGCAGATGGAAGAACTCAGAGAAAAACTCGGGAGATTTTCTGAAACTATTGCTGAATCAGAGAAGGCTATCAGGCAAAAGGAGAAGGAGCTTTTATCTCTGGAAAATGAAATAAAGCTGACAGAGACAATACTGAAAGATATAAGATCAGGAACAGACAAGCTTGAAAAAGAGCTTGATAATATTAACGCTGAGAAAGAAAACTCCAGAAAAATGGTTCTGGAAATAGAAAACAAAATAGAAAAAGATGAGAAAGCTTTAAAAGAGGCTGAACGACTTGGAAGAGAGCATCAGGAACTTTATCTGAAGAGAAAAGAGTCTTTTGAGGTTATAAGCAGAAAAATTACGGAAGACAGAATAGCTGTCAGCAGATTAGAAAGTGAAAAAGTTCATATAGAGTCTATGGAGGACAGAGTTAGGAGCTCTGCAGGGCAGCTGGAAAAAGATATATCGCTGAAAGGAAGTCAGCTTGAATCTCTAAGAGAAGAGCGACAGCGTCTTATATCGGATAATAGCGATGCGGATGGAGTCATTAGGAAAAAAGAAGAGGAAAAAAAGCGCCTTGAAAGTTGTCTTAATGAGATATCGGAAGAAAAAGCTGATATTGCAGGAAGAATCTCTGAGCTTAATTCGGAAAAAGAGGCAGTTACAGGCAGACTTGAAAGCGTCCAAAATCAGAAATATGAGCTGGAAATAAAGAATGCTAAAAATGAAACCCAGTTGGATACATATAAAAATAAACTGTGGGAGGATTTTGGGGTTTCATATATCCAGGCCATGGAATTTAAAAGTGATGAATTTGTTATGTCTCTTGCTGTCAGGGAAAACAGAGAGGTAAAGAGCAGGCTTAAGGACCTTGGGGAGGTCAATGTAGGCGCTATTGAAGAATATGAGACTGTCAGAGAGCGATATGATTTTCTAATGGGCCAGAGAGAAGATATACAGGAAGCTGTTAACGGTCTTACCAAGATGATTGATGATATGGATAAAACCATAAAGATCAAGTTTAAAGAAAGCTTTGATAAGATAGTAGTTAATTTTGAGAGGAAATTCAGAGAACTGTTTGGCGGAGGTCATGCAGAGCTTCGTCTTTCAGATGAAAAAGACCCCCTTGGATCCAATATAGATATAGTGGCACAGCCGCCCGGAAAGCGGCTGCAGAATATTAATCTTCTGTCCGGCGGTGAGAAAACTCTTACAGCCATAGCATTGATGTTTGCTGTTCTTGAGGCCAAGCCTACGCCTTTTTGTATTTTAGATGAGGTGGAAGCAGCACTTGATGATGCCAATATAGACAGATTCATAAATTGCCTTAGGAAGTTTACCGGAATACAGTTTGCTTTGGTTACACATCAGAAGGCCACTATGGAGCATGCTGATGTTCTGTATGGTATAACGATGCCGGAAAAGGGAGTTTCCAAAGTACTCTCACTTAACCTTGAAGGTGATTTTTAAATATAATGAAAAGGGAGAATTAAAATGCTTAGTGAAGGAAAAAAACGTTCCTTTTTAGGAAAGCTCTCACGGAAGATAGGTGATGCTCTTATGGGCAGAGCAGCAGTGGATGAAGATTTTCTTGAAGAGCTCGAAGAAATATTAATAACATCTGATATAGGAATGGAAACGACCATGAAGATCGTAGATATACTTCGTGACGAGATAAGATCAAATAAACTTTCCGATCCGGAAGATATAAAGCAGAGTCTCAGTCAGATAATAACCAGACTTATAGATAAAGATGCCGACCATACTCTTTGCAAGGATATACCTCTGGTGATTTTGATGATAGGAATAAACGGAGGAGGAAAAACGACTTCCATAGGTAAGATAGCATATAAACTTAAAAATGAAGGAAAGACTGTCATGCTGGCTGCTGCCGATACCTTCAGAGCTGCAGCGGCAGAACAGCTTTGTATATGGGGAGACAGGGTAGGTATTAATGTTGTTAAACATGGAGAAGGCTCAGATCCGTCTGCTGTTATTTACGATGCTATTCAGTCGGCAAAGGCAAAAAATATAGATGTACTTATTTGTGATACTGCAGGAAGACTTCAAAACAAGAAAAATCTTATGGATGAGTTAAATAAAATGAATAAAGTTATAGGAAGGGAATTCCCTGAGGCAGCCAGAGAAAATTTACTGGTTCTGGACGCTACAACAGGTAAGAATGCAGTATCTCAGGTGAAAGAATTTGGAGATGTCACTGATATAACAGGTATAATCCTGACAAAACTTGACGGAACAGCAAAGGGTGGTATAGTAATAACTATAGCTGATGAATTTGATATGCCGGTAAAATTTATCGGAGTAGGAGAAGGGCTGGAAGATCTGAAAGAATTTGATCCGGCTGAATTTGCGGAAGGAATCACTTATGAGTAAACCGTTAGTAGCAGTAGTGGGGCGGCCTAATGTAGGAAAGTCCACATTTTTCAATAAAGTAGTAGGGAAACGAGTATCTATAGTAGAGGATACTCCCGGTGTTACCAGAGACAGGATATATGCTGAAGCCGAATGGTCGGGCATACATTTTGCTCTGATAGATACGGGCGGAATCGAGCCGGAGAGCAAAGACGTAATACTTTCTCAGATGAGAGAACAGGCGGAAACTGCTATGGATACATCAGATGTTATACTTTTCATGGTGGATGGAAAGGACGGCATAACAGCTTCCGACAGAGAAGTTGCAGCTATGCTGATGAAGACAGGAAAAAAGATTGTACTGGCAGTAAATAAAATAGATACAGCAAAGATCCCTGATGATTTTTATGATTTTTATGAACTGGGACTGGGAGAGCCCATACCCGTTTCAGCAGCGAATATGCTCAATCTCGGAGATCTGTTGGATCGTATCATAGAGAGTTTTCCTCAAGGAGCGGGACAAGAAGAGGAAGACTCTGTTAAAATAGCTATGATAGGAAAACCCAATGTCGGAAAATCATCTCTTATAAATAAGCTTTTAGGGGAGAATAGAGTGATCGTATCTCCTATAGCGGGCACCACCCGTGATTCTATAGATACTCCATTTGAAAAGGACGGCGAAAGATATCTTCTCATAGATACTGCGGGAATAAGGCGAAGGAGTAAAGTCAGTGAGAATATAGAAAAGTTCAGTGTAGTAAGGGCTGTAGCAGCTATAGAACGGTGCGATGTATGTATGCTCATGATCGATGCTCAGGACGGTATAACAGAGCAGGATAAGAAAATAGCCGGGATAGCACACGATGCGGGAAAGGGTATAGTTATTGTAGTAAATAAATGGGATCTTATAGACAAAGAGACCAATACAATGAATACCTTCAGAAAAGAGATAGCCAAGGAATTGGCATTTATGTCGTATGCACCCATTGTCTTTATATCTGTACTGACAGGGCAGCGTGTGGATAATGTCATAAAAATGGCAAGATATGTAGCTGAAAACAGAGCTATGCGAGTGCCTACAGGGCAGCTCAACAATTTGGTTTCAGATGCCATGATGATGAAACAGCCTCCGTCAGATAAGGGCAGAAGGCTTAAGATATATTATGTCACTCAGGTGGGCGTGAAGCCTCCTCTGTTTTCCTTTAAAGTAAACTCCAGATCTCTTATGCATTTTTCATATGCCAGATATATGGAGAATAAAATAAGAGAAGCGTTTGGTTTCGAAGGAACTTCAATAAAATTTGTATTCAGAGAAAAGGGAGAAAAAGAAAATGAGTGATATGTGGCTTTGTATATTGTCTGTTGTAATAGCATACTTTATAGGGAATATTTCTCCATCTATTTTAATGGCAAAAGCTAAAGGTATAGATATAAGAAACGAAGGCAGCGGAAACGCCGGAACTACTAATGCCCTCAGGGTTATGGGCAAGAAGGCGGGTGCCGTGACCCTCATTATTGATGTTTTAAAAGGAACCTGCGCTGTTTTGCTGGGAAGTCTTTTGGCTGGACATACGGGGGCGATGTGGTGTGTTGTCGCTGTTTTCTTTGGTCATGTTTGGCCTGTATTTTTCGGATTCAGAGGGGGAAAGGGCGTAGCTACAGCATTTGGAGCGCTTATGGGACTTAATCCTCTTTTGGGGCTTGCTACTTTGGCAATAGTGGTGGCAGGAGTATTGATTACGAGACGGATGTCGGTAGGTTCTATATTAGGGGCTGTATGTTTTCCTGTACTTTCATTTTTTATGGAGAAAGATTTTATATATCTGGGAATAGTAGTGGCTGTTATAGTTCTGATAAAGCACAGAGCTAATATCATAAGGCTTTTCAGAGGAGAGGAGCCTGTAATGAGTATATTTGAGAGAAAAACAGACACGAAGAAACAGGAGGAAAAATAAATGATCAGTACTATAGGTATAATAGGAGCAGGCAGCTGGGGAACAGCGCTGGCCACAGTTCTTGCAGGAAAAGGAAATAAAGTAAGAATATGGGACATAGATGAAAAACATCTTAAATCTATGGAAGATAACCGGGAAAATGTAGATTATCTTCCGGGAGTAGCTTTAAATGATAATATTGGTATTTCATATACAGTTGAGGAAGCTCTTATCGGTGCTGATACAGTGTTGTTTTCTGCTCCGGCCCAGCATTTCAGGAGTGCTTTGCAGTCTGCTGCCGAATATATAGATGATAAATCTGTAGTGATAAATGTGGCTAAGGGAATAGAACAAAAGAGTCTTGCCAGAATGTCGGAGATAGCTTCCGAGGTTCTTGACATGGATAGATATGTTGTTCTTTCAGGACCGTCTCATGCGGAAGAAGTAGGAAGAAGACTTCCCACTACTGTGGCGGCTGCATCATATAACCTGCAGGCAGCAGAGAAGATTCAGGATCTGTTTATGACTGACAGATTCAGAGTATACACTACTGAAGATGTTGTAGGGGTGGAACTGGGAGGAGCCCTTAAGAATATCATTGCTTTGGGTGCCGGAATATCAGATGGTATGGGTTTTGGAGATAATGCCAAAGCGGCTCTTATGACGAGAGGTTTAGCGGAAATAACGAGATTGGGACTGAAATTAGGGGCCAGACCTGAGACCTTTGCAGGACTTACAGGAACAGGAGATCTGATTGTCACATGTACAAGTATGCACTCGAGAAATAGGAGATGCGGAATAATGATAGGAGAAGGTATGAGCCCTGATGAAGCGACAGAGAAGGTAGGCATGGTAGTGGAAGGAATGTTCACGACAGAGGCTGCTTATGAGCTGGCTAAAAGAGAGGGTGTGGAGATGCCTATTACAGAGGCAATTTACAGAGCTGTAAAGGGAGAAGTCACGGCAGCAGAAGCTGTAGAGATTCTGATGGGCAGAAATAAAAAGCACGAACAAGGATAAGAAAATGGATTTATTGAAGGGCAAAAAATACAATATCATAACATTTGGCTGTCAGATGAATGAACATGATTCTGAGACGATATCGGGAATGCTTCAGGAAAGAGGATGTCAGGAGACCTTTTCAAAAGATGATTCGGATATAACAATAATAAATACTTGCAGCATAAGGGAGAATGCTGATAAAAGATTTTTCGGCACACTTGGACAGCTTAAAAAGCTAAAAGAGAAGAACCCGGAATATGTAGCTTGCGTATGCGGCTGTATGATGCAGCAGCAGCATATAATAGATACTGTAAAAAGCAAATATCCATGGGTGGATATAATATTCGGAACTCATAATATACATAGATTTCCGCAGCTTCTTGAAAAAGTATACGGAGAAAAGAAAAAAATGGCGGAAATATTTGAAGACAGCCCTGAGATAGTTGAAGGATTACCGTCAAAGAGGTTATATAAGCATAAGGCTTTTGTAAATGTTATGTATGGCTGCAACAATTTCTGTACATATTGTATAGTTCCGTATACCAGAGGAAGAGAAAAAAGCAGGAGTCCGGAAGATATAGTTAAAGAAATCAGGACTCTTACGGGAGATGGCGTAAAAGAGGTAACTCTTCTTGGACAGAACGTAAATTCTTACAGGGGGGCGGGCGGTAATGGCAAATTTTATGATTTTGCGGATCTAATATATATGATAAATGATATAGAGGGGCTCGAGCGTATCAGATTTATGACATCTCATCCCAAAGACCTGTCAGATAAACTGATTCAGGCTTATGTTGACTGCGAAAAATTATGTAATTATATACATCTGCCGGTTCAGGCCGGAAGCAATACGGTTCTTAGCAGGATGAACAGACATTATACAAGAGAAAAGTATCTGGAGCTGGTTCATAAACTGAGGAAGGCTGTTCCGGATATAACAATAAGCACTGATATAATAGTCGGATTTCCGGGTGAAACAGATGAGGATTTCCGGGAGACATTATCTCTTGTGAGAGAAGTTGAATATGATTCGGCATTTACATTTCTTTATTCAGTGAGGAAGGGGACTCCCGCCGCTGAATATGAAGATCAGATCCCTGAAGAAATCAAACACCGGCGCTTTGACAGTCTGGTAGACGCAGTTAACGAAGGGGGCGCACGGAGGAATGCCCTTTATAAGGGGCGTGTGGAAAAAGTTCTTGTTGAAGGTGTGAGCAAAAAGAATGAGCATACTCTGACTGGAAGAACGGAAGGATTTAAGCTTGTTGATTTTAAAGGTGACAGAGATTTAATAGGACAGATTATAGATGTAGAGATAACTGAGGGAAAAACTTTCAGTTTAGCGGGCAAGGTATTATAGAGATATTTGAAACAGCAATCATATCAGGAGATATAGATGATAGACAGAAAGGAACTTAAACGTAACGGCAGACGATCTCTTAAAAAGCATTATTGGCTGTTTGTCGCCATATGTCTTTTTGCGGCATTCATAGGGGCAGAGTTTGTCACATCTTTGGATGTGGTTCGATATAATGAGAATTACTATATAGGCGGCGAATATTCTGATCTGCAGTCGGAAGAAGGCGTTGAGCTCAATGGCGGAGATATAGCGGAAAGAGTCATATCTGCAATGCTGATTGGGGGGCTTGATTCGGGGAAAGCGTTGTCAAAAGAAGTGGAGTATAATATCAAAGCTAAGAATAACAGTGAGATATTAGGACGGGATAAAGGTGTATTTTCGAGCATAGCCAACTCTGTAAATTCCGGGAAAATATATGTGAATATATTTGACAAGGCTGAACATGTATTTAAGTCTAAAAATGCTGTGATAATATCTTTTATTATCGTTGCTGTCTTCATACATCTGATACTTCTTTTTATGCTGAGAGATTGTTTTATTGTGACTTCTAGGCGTATATTTCTTGAAGGAAGGATATATGATAAGGTCCCCATATCTACTTTTGGATTCCTGCCGAGATCCGGCAAGTGGATAAAGTCAGCCTTTACTATGCTGATGTTGTCCGTTTACGGTACTTTATGGACTTTTACTATTGTAGGTCTGCCTGTTAAATATTATTCGTATTATATGGTTCCGTATATCGTGGCGGAGAATCCTGATATAAAAGCTAATGAGGCCATAACATTATCCAGGCGGATAATGAAAGGTCATAAGTGGGAATGTTTTAAGATCTTCTTAAGCTTTATTCCGTGGTTTATTCTGGACGGAGTTACATTGGGCCTTTCGGCATTGTTTTACACCAATGCTTACAGAAGTGCAGTATATTGTGAATTTTATAAGGAAGTACGAAGGCTTGCCAAAGAAAAAAGTGTCCCCGGAACAGAATTGTTAAATGATACATATCTTTTCGAGAAGCCTGATATGTCAGTGATGGAGAAAAGTTACGCAGACGTATTGGAATATACAAGGGAACCGGTTCTCGAAATGCAGAAGGCAACAGGAATAAGGGGGATACTGGAAAATTGGCTCGGAATAATGCCTTTGGGTACTCCAAAAGATCTTGAATATGAGAAAAAACAAAATAAAATATATAATATTCAAAGGCTGAGACATATCTTTGACGGAAACTCGTATCCTTGGAGATTGTCACCTATAAAAGTGCGCCGAAAAAAGATAAATCTGGATACACCGAATTATATGAGAAATTATTCTGTTCCCTCTCTGATAATTCTGTTTTTTGTGTTTTCTTTTATAGGATGGGCATGGGAAGTGAGTCTTCATCTTGTGAGAGACGGCGTGTTTGTCAATCGGGGTGTTATGTACGGACCGTGGCTTCCTATATATGGATCGGGCGGCATTATGATATTAGTAATGCTTAACCGACTCCGAAAAAATCCTCTTGCGGAATTTATTGCTGCTGTCATATTATGTGGGATCGTGGAATATTTTACATCTCTGTATCTGGAAGTTGCTTTGGGACACAAATGGTGGGATTACAGCGGATATTTCCTCAATTTGAATGGGCGTATATGCGCGGAAGGTCTTCTGACTTTTGGAGTGGGGGCTATGGCGGTGGTATATGCTCTGGCTCCGGCACTCGATAATCTTATACGTAAAATCAGACTTAATGTACTGATTCCTGTCTGCATTGTATTAGTATGTGTTTTTTCTTTTGATCATTGGTATTCATCGAAGCATCCTAATTCAGGAAAGGGAATCACCAATTCGGATGTCAGGATAATAGCTCAGTTTGGAGACGGGAGAGACTATTATCAAAAATTATGATATAAACATTAAAAACAAGAATAAAAACAAAGCCTCCTCATATACTATATTGATTTACAGTCAAGGACATGGGGAGGTATTTATTTTGGAAAATATAAATATTTACGAAAACATAGGCAAAAGGACAGGCGGCGATATTTACATAGGAGTAGTGGGGCCTGTAAGGGCAGGTAAATCTACATTTATAAAGAGGTTTATGGATCTGATGGTAATCCCCAATGTAAAAAATACGTATGAAAAACAAAGAATACTGGATGAAATGCCGCAGAGCGGTACAGGCAGAACTATAACGACTACTGAACCTAAGTTTATCCCTGCGGAAGCTGTCAAGCTTGAGCTTGACAGTAGTCTTAATTTAAAAGTGAGGATGGTGGATTGTGTAGGCTATATGGTTCCGGGAGCGATGGGCCATATGGAGGACGGACAGATGCGTATGGTATCCACTCCTTGGAATGATGAAAAGATCCCATTTGAAGAGGCTGCTGAAATAGGCACTGAAAAGGTAATAAAAGATCATTCTACTGTCGGTATTGTAATAACTACTGATGGTTCTATAGGAACTATGGAAAGAAGCAGCTATGAGTCGGCAGAAGAACGAGTTATAAATCAGCTGCGAGAGCTTAATAAACCATTTGTCGTGCTGCTTAATTCTGTAAAGCCTTCATCAGACAGTGTTAAGGAACTTGCCGACAGAATGTCAGAAAAATATGGAGTTCCCGTTATGAGAATAGACTGTGCTAAAGCTACAGAGGCAGAGCTTAACAAGGTTATGACGGAGATGTTGGGCAGATTTCCTGTGAAGGAGATAACATTTCGCATACCTGGATATATGGAAGGTTTGGCTTCAGATCACTGGCTCAAAGAACAGGTAACAGATGATATAAGATATTGGGCTCAAAGTTTTGACACCATAGAGGAATTCAAGAAAATGGCCGGTGAACTGGCTGACGGAGATACAATAGAAAGTACTGAGATCAGAAACATAGATATGGGTACCGGAGAAATAGAACTGAGGCTTAATATGGCAGAAGATCTTTATTATAGAATCATCACTGAGCTGATGGGTACCCGGGTGGACAACGATTATGAATTCTTTAATCTTCTTGGTGAGTTTGCAGACGCAAAAAAAGCTTATGATAAACTGAGAAGTGCTATGCAGCAAGTAGAAGAGCGGGGATACGGCATAGTAGAGCCTAAGTTGAGTGAAATGGTTCTTGACGAACCTGAAGTATTTAGACAGGGGAATAAATATGGAATAAAAATAACAGCTAAAGCACCTACTCTTCATATAATAAGAACTGATATAACTACTGAGATATCTCCGGTGGTAGGCAGTGAAAAACAGTCTGAGGATCTTGTGAACAGCCTTAAGGAAGAGATGGAAAATTCTCCTAACAGTATATGGGATACCAATATATTCGGGAAGTCTTTATATGAGATGGTTGCCGAACAAATGGAAAATAAGATCGCAGGAGTTCCCGATAATATAAGAGTAAAGATGCAGAAGTCATTGCAGAAAATAAGTGATGAAGGAAAAGAATATTTTATATGTATTGTAATCTGATGGGTTTATTTTAGAAAAAATAGTATTTAACAGCCATATAGTATATAATAACAATATGGAAAAGAATCAACAGAGAGCAATAATAACAGTAGTGATAATAACAGCCTTTATCACTACATTTACAGGCAGCGCGCTTAATCTTTCGGTTCCTGACATAGGAGACCAGTTTGGTGTAAGCGCCGGAACGGTAGGCTGGCTCATAACAGGGTATACACTTGCTGTGGCGGCATTTTCGGTGCCGCTTGGCAGGCTGGCTGATATAACATGCAGAAAAACGGTTCTTGTGGCGGGGATAGTGATTTTTGTAGTCTGCTGCGCTGCAGCCGTTTTTTCCGTGTCTATGGTTATGCTTCTTGCTGTAAGGATAATACAGGGGATCGGCGCTTCTATGATATTCAGTACTAATACAGCAGTGCTTATCAGTGCTTTTCCCGGAGAAAGAAGAGGAAGAGTTCTTGGATATTCCCTTGCATCGACTTATGTGGGGCTTTCAGCAGGCCCTGTTATAGGAGGTTTTCTCAATTATAATTTCGGATGGAAATCAATTTTTATGCTTACGGGACTTCTGGGGGCTATTGCATTTTTTGCAGCCATCTTTAAGCTCCCCGGAGAAAAATCTGAAAATCGCGGAAAATCACCGGATATGTCGGGAAACATTCTTTATGTAATATTCATAGTAATGATGATGTATGGTCTTTCGGAAATCGGTAAGGGAATGATTTATGTATTAATTACTGCTGTTGGTGTTATATTGGGAATATTGTTTATAATACATGAATCCAGAAGCGAGGATCCCATAGTAAATGTTACTCTTTTCAGAGAGAACAAAGGATATGCTTTTTCTAATATATCGGCTATGCTCAATTACGGAGCTACTTTTGCAATAAGTTATCTTATCTCTATATATCTGCAGGTGGTGATGGGATATTCATCACAGACAGCGGGGCTTATTATGATATTTCAGCCCATTATCATGGCGGTGCTTTCACCTGTCATGGGTAGATTTTCAGATAGGATCTCTCCTTTCAAAATGTCTTCTGTGGGAATGGCATTCTGTGCAGCAGGAACATTTATATTTATCTTCATAGGACGGGAAACGCAAATTTTTGTTATAATCATGGCTCTGGTAATTACAGGTCTGGGATTTTCACTTTTTTCATCTCCTAATACCAATGCTGTAATGTCGTGTGTGGATAAAGCTGAATATGGAGTGGCATCCTCTATATTGGCTACCATGAGATCTATAGGACATACGCTGAGTATGGTGATTGTAACTATAACTGTTACGATGCTGATAGAGGACATGCCTCTGGCGGATGCTCCTGCAGAGGTTCTTATAAAAGTCATAAGGATTTCCTTTATAGTATTTACATTGATTTGTACGGCAGGAGTCTTTATTTCCCTTAAGAGAAAATAAGGATAGTTGACAATATATTTTCACTATTATATAGTATTATGATAAAGTGATAAACACAGGAGGGATGCAGCAATGATAGAATTAAAGACTTCAAAGACGAGATCTGAAGAAGACAGAAGTCGATTGAGAGAAACAGTGGGAAAGATAATAGACAGTGTAATAAAAAACGGAGATAAAGCGCTTAAAGAGTATAACAGTAGATTTGACCGCTGCAAAAGGGAGTTTATCAGAATATCTTCCGATGAGATAAAAGAAGCGTACGATAAGGTACCGGCCGGTGAAGTAGAGGATATAAAAAAAGCTGCGGACAATATAAGAGCTTTTGCCGAAGCACAGAAAGGAACTGTAGGATCTTTGAAAAATTTTTCCCCATCTGAAGGAATAATACTCGGTCATAGAGTGATCCCTGTGGATTCGTGCTGCTGTTATGTTCCGGGAGGAGGATATCCACTTTATTCTACAGCACTTATGCTGGGAATACCGGCAAAGGTGGCAGGAGTCAGACGTGTGACAGCATGTTCTCCTGTTATAAAAGGAACGGATAGTATTCATCCTAAGACTCTGGTAGCGATGGATGTTGCAGGTATAGATGAAATATATGCCATAGGGGGCGCCCAGGCTGTAGCTGCATTTTCATACGGAACGGATCAGATAGAGCCTGTTGATCTTATAGTAGGGCCGGGAAACAGCTTTGTGACGGAAGCCAAAAGACAGTGTTATGGAAAAGTGGGTATAGATTTTGTGGCAGGACCGAGTGAAGTGCTGATAATAGCAGATAATACAGCGGATCCTGAGATAATTGCAGCGGATTTGTTGGCGCAGTCCGAACACGACAGAGAAGCAAAAGGAATTCTTGTGACTACTGATGAGATGTTGGGGAAGGCTGTATGGAATGCTGTGGAAAAGCAGCTTCCGACATTGGATACCGAAGAGATTGCAAGGAGTTCATGGAATGATTTTGGGGAGATTCTTATAGCCGATACGTTAGATGAAGCGATCGAATATGCGAATGAATATGCTCCTGAACATCTGGAAGTCAATGTATCTGAAAGCAGGACAGATTATGTGGCTGATAGTCTAAGAAATTTCGGCTCGCTGTTTATAGGCGGCAATACTGCCGAAGTATTCGGTGATTATGCTTCAGGTCCTAATCATACCCTGCCTACACTTGGCGCTTCAAGATATACTGGAGGCGTCTGGGTCGGAACGTTTCTTAAAATATGCACATATCAGAGTATGACTGCTGATGCAATGATGAGTATAGCTCCGCTTGTTTCGAATCTTGCCAGAGGTGAGGGCCTTACAGGTCATGCGAGAGCGGCAGAGATAAGAATGGAAAAACATTGAGTCTGCATCTTTTTCGGAAAATTGTTAAATTTTAATAAGCACAAACTTTTAAGGATCGGAGCAAAATGAATTTTTTTGGGATTATAATTGGTGTAACAACGTTTATGCTCATTGGTGTTTTTCATGTTATAGTTATAAAATGTGAATATTTTTTTTCTAAAAATATTTGGCCTATATTTCTTCTGTTGGGATTGGCAGCATTGGTCGGCTCACTTTTTGTAAAAGTAAATCTTTGGAGTGGCATACTGGCTGTTTTCGGTATTTCATGCTTGTGGAGCATAAAGGAAATTTTTGAACAGGAAAAACGTGTAGAGAAGGGATGGTTTCCTGAAAATCCTCGAAGAAGACACAATGACAGATATTGATAGGGCAGCTCTGCTTATAAAAAACGCCGGGCTGTTTTTTGTATTATTATATATTTATATGTCTTTGCGCTGTTAATATTCTGACAGCTGTTGTCGGTGATGAGCGATTTGATTTGGATCGCTAATACTGCTGCTCTCGGATATGTTGTATAAACCCAAGAATACAGGAGTTGATTCTTACTAAAGATAAAATATTTACAGACTTTAAATATTATAAAAAGTGTGCGCAGAGATCAGATATACTACAGCTAAATTAATAAGGCGAGATCTTGTGAAGGAGTATAAAGTAGGGATTCCCTGTAAAAATGTCAGGGAATCTTTTTGTAATACTGAAAAATATTATTTTGAGATGTTAAGGGAGAGCAGAAAAAGTTGCTTTTGAAAAATTAATAAATCAGCTGCCTATTCTGTAAAAAGAAGTTTTTTAAAAGAGCATAATTTTTCTTGCAAAAAAACTGAGGGGGGGTATAATGAACCTGACAAAATTTATTTATATAAATCAATAATTCACAGGAGGACGTATGAAGAAGATAATAAGCAAGGTTCTTGCATTTGTCTTGGTATTATCACTTATCGCGCCATGCATGATGTTTAAGGTAGATGCTGCGACAGTGAGCGGAAGCGGAACTGAAGCCGATCCGTATATTATCAAGAATGAAGCTGATTTTAAAATCTTAGACCAGAAGCAGAAGTATATCTATGCAGAGCTTGGAAACAACATCGAGCTTACTGCAGATGGATATACAATGAATTCTTTTAAAGGGAAACTGGATGGCAAAGGATTTACTATTACCAATAATAAGTCGGGATCTCTTATAAAATCTTTTTATGGAGGCGAGTTAAAGAATTATACATGGGAGCTGTCGGAGTATTCCTATATGGTAGAGGAGCAGTTTCGCGGCAGTGATTATGTATATGACGGTATAACTGCCAAGGGAGATATTTCACTGACATCAAGCAATAATAATGAAGGGCCTCTTCTCGTATATGCAGGTGGGAATACAACTATGAAGAATGTTACTGTAGATATGAACTTGACTTCTCCTACATATAACGGGCTGTTCATAGGATATGAGCCGGCTAAAGAGTCAAATTATGTTTTTGAAAACTGCAAAGTAAAGGGAACTTATGTCGGAGATCATATCGGTATATTGTACGGAAACGGTTCCATGGCTCAGGCAGGAGGCAGTGATTACGGACTGCAGCATGTCTTAGGAGTAAATGGAGAGACTGCAACTTCTGAAATTACCGTATCAAACATGGATCTTTCTGAGGCAGAGATCATAGGAATATCATCAAAGCCCCATTTATTGTGCGGCATAAGCTATAAAGCTTCTGATATGGAGACTTTGGAAAATGAACTTGCTGCAAAAGTAACAGGATATGATAAGCTGGTACAAGCTGAAAAGCTTGATGGATATAGTTTTTCACTTAATGATAGTGGTAATCTCAAGATAAATGTGTCTCAGGCAAATGATAAGGTAGGCTACTTTGTGGTATCGGCGGAGGTTTACAGCAATGTATTTTTCAGCAGCGGGAAAACAAACGGTACCATGAAACACTCGATAAGTGAGAAAATAGATGTGGCCGACGGCGTGGATACATATTATTCAAGTCTGGGAAAGGTGAAATTCTATGACGGCCAGAACGGGGAACTGGGGACTGCGGGATTAAGCGGCAGTCTTGATACTATTACTGTAGACGGCGAAACTTATTATACTCTTACACACAGAGATGATGACATGATATATACTTTCGGTCAGGAGGCAAAGGTATCCAATACATCAAGAGTTGCGAATATGGTAAAAGTATCTGTCTATGACAAGAATAATAAACTTATTAATATCATAAGCAGCGCTGTTTCGGAAGACTTTTCATTGCCTTCCTTTGACACACAGAAAGCATCTGCGGGAACGGATTTATCTGAAATAAATTTATCTGACGGATGGTCTTGGGTAACCCCTGATACAAAGGTGGTGTCAGGAGGACAGATAGCTTTTGCAAAGAAAGGTGCAGAAATAGCCCCTGTAAAGATTGTCGGTGAGATAGAAGTTGAAGGAATAACTCTTAATGCAGAAAAGTTAAATCTTGAAAAGGGAACAGAAAAAACTCTGACCGTAAAAGTTACCCCTGATGATGCCACAGACAAAACCGTAACATGGGAATCGGCCGATGAGAAAATAGCTAAAGTTGATAAAGATGGAAAGGTTACGGGAATAACAAACGGAATCACGAAGGTTAAAGCTAAAGCTGGGAATAAAGAGGCTGAATGCGAAGTGACTGTGTATGAGGTAACTGCGGAAGCTCCAGCCGTTCCGGATGGAACTGTAGAAGAAGTTGTGTCTGGTATGTCAAAGGAAGCTGCGGAAAAAGCTGAGGAAGTGCTGACCTCTATGGTTGAAAAGGTAATCGCAGGCGGTGCAGTTTCCGGTATTGATAAGACTTCAGAAAAAGCTATAAGGGAAGCTGTGGAAAAGGGAGAGATTATAACGACGAAAATTACTTCCGAAGTGCTTGATAAAAAACCTGCAGATTTCGAAAATATTACAAGCGCTGTGGAGAAGCTTGCAGCTAAATACGATGTGAATTTTCAGATTGAGCAGTATCTTGATTTAGGAGTGAATCTACTGATTGACGGAAAAAAAGCCGGAACGATCACAGAACTTGACAGTCCTGTAGAGTTCACCATTGCAATTCCTGAGGAGGTACAAAAGGTTGCGAAAACCTATTTTATAATAAGGAATCATGAGAATACAGACGGAAATATCGAGACATCAGTAATTTCTCCGAAAGTAAATGCTGACGGGACACTGACTTTTACAACAGACAGGTTCTCGACCTATGCACTTGCATATACTTCTGAGGAAATCAAAGAGAATATTGACCAGAGCGGAAGCGGCTGGATAGATGTTGATGATATTAAAGATGATACACCTGGTCAAAATGGGAATGTCAGTGATAAGACTGACACCGGTTCATCGAAGACAGGTGATGACAGCAATATTATTGTTTGGGCAGTATTAATTCTTGCAGCGGGAGCGGGCGTAGTTGCGTCAGGTCTTTACAGCAGAAGGAAAAAAGTATAATAAATGTGTGGTTCTTTCGATTAAAAACAAATAAAATTTTTTGAACGAATTTAAAAGTTCCCATTAATATAGAATTATCTTATATTTGAATGGGAACTTTTTTATATTGGTTAAAGTTTTAAAAATTTAATGTATTATGTTATTTAAGTAAGAGCGGTTTAAAGTATTTCTGTGAAATCTTTTGTTGTATAGCTTTCTCCAGCCTCTTTTTTTGCAAGAGCTTCAAGTAGTGCATCATGGTTCTTTTTATTTACAGGATATTTGGAAAATATTATCATACTGATTAGTATAAATAGTGCCGGCAGCAATGTAGCTATAAGAAGTATTCCGTGTACGGAAGTTTGTGTTTGCTGTGCTGCACCGATGTATCCGAAAGCGCTCAGAAGCCATCCGACAGCATTGGTGGCGATAGCACCTCCTAATTTTTGAACGAATTGTGCACAGGCAACGATACTGCCTTCTCTGTGATGTCCATTTATGAATGTATCAATTTCGGCACAATCATATACTGTTGAGTAATACAGTCCCCAAAATGCGCTGGTTGTCAATGCGACGACAGCTCCGTTAATAATCACCTGAGAGAAATTTGAAAGACCCATGAAATAGAATACTACACAGTTTATAACAAACATTATACTGAAAAGAAAAAGTGTTTTCTTTTTACTTCCGATCTTATTGGCTATAATTATTGATATTGGCGTGCAGCATAATGCGATTACAGTGTATATGCTCCAGAAGGCTGCCTGCTGTACTTCTGTCATATGAGCGCAGTATGTGAACATATATACTCCGATACCACTGAACAGAGTATACCCGATGATATAAAACAGCCCTGTGAAAATCAGATTTCTGTATGCCTTCATA
Organism: Lentihominibacter sp.; assembly: GCF_046951855.1. NCBI lineage: Bacteria > Bacillati > Bacillota > Clostridia > Peptostreptococcales > Anaerovoracaceae > Lentihominibacter > Lentihominibacter sp. Next base: position 32,297 of record NZ_JBKTXS010000002.1, read on the forward strand.
CGAAATATATCTTTGTATGTATTTATAAAACCCTGACTTTTTTCCTGCTTTTCCATCTCTCTTTGGAGATCGGCTGCAGAGTCTTCCCGGCCTCTGGTTGAGAACCAGCATATCAGACAACAAAGTATTATTATTGCTGCGGCAAGACTGCCGGATATGCACCAGCATGTTTTTATATCTACTCCTTTAGGAACGAGGACTGTCATTATCCACATAGGACCGGAATTGCAGAGGGCTACAAACGGATATGAAAACAAGCCTACAATCATACGCATTGTATTTCTTTCGTTATAATCGTGAGTGACTTCTGCACCGAGAGCCGCATATGGTACACAATAAGTTGTGTAGAATGTCCACATCAATACAGCCATGAGAAGGTAGTAAATACTCTGACCAAGGCCGGTAAACTCATTCGGCAGGAACATTAGGAAAACGATAATGGCCAGAGGCCAGATGCTTCTGAACATCCACGGACGACGTCTTCCTCTTGGGTTTTTTGATTTGTCGGATAAGAACCCCGCTATGGGAGCAGTAACGGCATCCCATAAGATTGCTATAAAAGAAATTGTTCCTGCTATAGCCGGATTAACTTTGGCAACATCGGTTAAAAAAAACAGAAAATAAGTGAAAAACAGGTTGTAAGGTATCGAATCCCCTGCACCGCCCAGACCGTAACCTATTTTTACTGATATAGGAACATGAGCGCTGTTTCTATTGATTCTTACATTTTCCATCAGTTGATTCTCCTTTTTAAACTATAGTAATTGTATATTACGTTTATGTGTACCTAACGGTTATCGGAAAACATTTTATCTATTATGCACCTGGACGCACCCTCAGGATCTTTTTCCATCGTCCACTGACTGTCTATGATCATGGTATTTCTGTCAGCGTCATTATAGGCTGCCCATTGTGGTGCACCTTTTGCAGAAGGTTTGCCGGCTTTTGCAAAGGACGCCCATGCTTCCTGCATCATAGAGGAGAGATTGTCAGGCACATCTAATCCTGTGAAACTTTCTTCCTCTTCCATGTTTCCGAATACGAAAGGGAGCTCTAAAGCATGACATGCACCTAAGCCTTTTATTCTTGATTTCCATGTAAAGTAATACATGTAAACGTCATTGTAGCGGGACTGTTTCTCGGCCATATGTATAGCAGGGAGCCTGAACAGTATTTCATCATTAAGAGCTATATTATTTTCCTTCATGTTATGGTTTTGCCTGTATCGGAAAAACTCTTCCCGTACAGCAATTTCGTTTATAAGAGGCGGAGTTGTTATGTAGAGCTGGTCTTCAAGAAACTTTATTGCCATATCGTCAAAGTTGTCAAAATAAAGCTTCCAGTAATTAAATTCGTTTGCATTGGTACCCAGCATCAATTTTATATTTGAAGCGCAGCCGCCGGCAAGTTCTTTGAAAGGGTCTCTTGGAATATCTTCATTATCTGCTTCCGGAGCAAATAGTATGCTGTACTTGGGACCATAGTTTTCTGCCCACGCCGGATATATTTTTCTTATTTCTTCGGTGGGTACTTTTAAAAGCTCATCAATGGTCTCACAGCCTAAACGTGATGCGAAATCAGCGGCATGTTGTTTGCTTAAAAAGCTTCCTTTACAAAGGTTCAATGATCCGCTTTGGGCGATTACTTTATGAAACAGCCCTTTTGCCTTCGGCATTGTCATCAGAAGAGAAACCGAGCCGCCTCCTGCTGATTCACCCAATATAGTGATGTTTTCATTATCTCCTCCGAAGGCGGATATATTTTCTTTGATCCATTGTAAAGCGCATATTTGATCGAGGAGACCGTTGTATCCACTTGTTTTATATTCAGAACCACCGTATTCCTCAAAATTCATGAAACCGAAGAAATTTACACGGTAGTTGAGTGTTACAAAGACGACATCCTGATTTAGAGCAAAATTATATCCATTATAAAGGGGATCAGAGGAACCACCTGATGAGTATGAGCCGCCGTGAATAAATACCATAACAGGTTTTTGAATTCCGGATGCCATATTATGATTCCATATATTCAGTGTCAGACAGTCTTCACTTTGTCCCTGAGAAGAAATGGAGGCTGATTCTATCTCATCTATTTCCTGTACTGCTGTGTGGCCGAAGTTATAGGCCAATATTTGCTGATCCGACTCCGGTATGGGAACGGGGGCTTTGAATCTCAATTCGCCTACGGGCGGCAGTGCATAGGGTATCCCCAGAAATTCACTCATATTGTTGTGGTCCGTTTTACCTATTACAGTTCCTGTTTTTGTTTTAATTTGCATTGTTCTTCCTCCTGATAAATTAATTTTTATACAGCATAACTGAAATAAATTTAAATTTTCAGATTATTCTTTGCTTTTTTATGCTTCTTTACTTGCAGCGTTGCTTTTTGTAAATTATAATATTATGACAAGATATAGCCGATAGGCGACCCTGTTTTTAAAAGCGACATGAGGGATGGATATGTATTTAGAGAATCTTAAATGTAATAATGAATACCCTTTGAATGTGGAGATACTTCATATAAATGAATATCCCCTTCATATGCATGAGTATGGGTATATAGAAATAATTTATGTTTTGAAAGGAAGCATAAATCTATATATAAGTACAGAAGACATCTGTTTGAAAGCAGATGATGTTTTCATAGTAAATGAAGCCAATCTTCACTATATTCATGATTGTTCTGACGATAATGTTGTTCAAATATATCATATATATCTCGATGCCTTTTCTGATTATTATGCTGAATTTTCTCAGGTTCTTTTTATTTTGAACACAACTTATAACAATGATGTTCCGGAGTTGATAGAGTATGTGAAAAATCTTCTTAGAAATATTTCCAAACAGTTTTTCGATATAGATATAGATCATAATCCACTCAATAATATTCATGAAAATCTTGTTTCCCTTTTGCTGTGCCTGACTAATAGTTTTCAATACTGGTATATTAAAGACAATAAAATTCAGCCTACCAACCCTTATAAGGATAAGCCGATACAGGTAAACAGAATACGTAATATAGTGAGATATATGTATGAGAACTATCAGAAAAAGCTTACTCTGGATGATATTGCGGAACATGAATATCTGAGCAAATATTACATATCTCATCTTTTTACGTCAGTGCTTGGTGAGTCATATCAAAATATAATCACGAGACTCCGGGTGGAAATGTCACTTATGGGTATAGCAGATACTAGCAAGAATCTGGAGGAAGTTGCCATTGAATCAGGTTTTTCCTCTCCGACATTTTTTAGAAGACGTTATAAAGATATTACAGGGTATTCTCCGTTTGAAGTCAGAAATTATTTTAAATCAAGAACGATCGAAGTTATGAAGCCTGATATAACACATATTGACAATGTATCAGATATAGTGGCATTGTTGTCCGACACACAACACTATACATATCCGGTGACTCTTGCAGGAAGAAAAAACCTGAGGAATTATATTCTTGACTTTTCGAAGTCGCAGAATGCAGAGCTTAAAGGAACATGGAATTATATTTATGTAGAAAGCCTGTTTGAATGTCTGAGGGAAAGATATAGAGCAAATCTGTCTTTTTGCAGAGAACGGTTCGGGTTTTCTCATATTATTGTAAGCGTAAAGCAGCTTTTAGATGCCTATGAGGCTTTAAAATGTTTTGATTTTCTGCATGAGTTTTTGAGAAGTCTGCAAATGCTGGATATGGATATATGTGTAATTGATGACAGAAACGATACTTGCTTTTTTGATGATGCCGTAAGGTCTTTCGAAAGCTGGTGCATGGAAAAATACTCTATCGGTGTGAAGTGTATAGAAAATATTGCATCAGTGGAGATTATTTCCCTCCATGGTGATAATCCGGCTGATATGATGAGGCATCTGCTGGATGGTACTGATGTGATACGGGCGGTATCCATAGAATCGCTTTTTAATAGGGCAGGGCTGAAGAAGCCTCTGTATTATCTGTATGAAATAGTATGCTCGCTGGATGAACATATTATCGAGGCTGCAGAAAACTGTATTGTCACCAGAGAAGGGAATTCGATGCATGTAATGATATACTACAGCATCCGGGATTCAGTAGATACAGAATCACAATGTAGTGAGTTTTTGTTAAAATTGGTAAATCACGGAGGGTGTATATTAAAAATAAAACATCTGAAAGATTTCGATATCAGCGAAGAGTCCATTTGGCACAGCATCAATTCACCGGAACTTATAAGCGAAGATACCATGGAATATATAACAGCGGCTGCATCACTGCTCGCAGATATAAGATATGTACCTGCATGTCCGGAATATGATGTTTTCATTCCCCTGTATCGGGGGCAATGTGCACTTATTACGATAGAATGCAAAAATGATAAAGCATAGAATTTTATAGAAAAATATGATTTTATAATAGTATTTTGTGTAAATAACATTAGCAGAGTAGTATAATAAAATTAGGCTAAGCCACTTGTTTCAGGTGAAAGGAGCAGATATGAAAATACAATTTTGCGGAGCTTCGACAGGCGTTACAGGGTCCTGTCATCTTATAACCACAGAGAATCATAAGATATTACTGGACTGCGGACAGTTTCAGGGCGGAAAGGCTCAGGAGGCTTTGAATTACGAGGAATTTCCTTTTGATCCTGCCCAGATAGATTACATGATTTTAAGTCATGCTCATATAGATCACTGCGGAAGGATTCCGCTTTTGGTAAAGAGAGGATTCAAGGGGAAGATATATTGTACCGACGCTACAGCAGATCTTTTAGATGTTATGCTTAAGGACAGCGGTTATATTCATGAAAGAGAGGCCGAATGGAAAAACAAAAAAAACGAAAGAGCAGGGAGAGCTCTGGTGGAACCTTTGTACACATATAATGATGCAGCGGATTCTCTTAAATATGTAGAGCCTGTGCTTTACGATCAGCTGGTGGAGCTTAATGAGGAAATGAAGATTGTTTTCAATGATGCTGGACATATTCTGGGCTCAGCCATAACAGAGCTTTGGGTAACGGAAAATGATAACGTGTCAAAGATAGTGTTTTCAGGGGATTTGGGAGTAATGGACAGGCCTATTTTAAGGAACCCGACCATCATAAAGAAAGCCGACTATGTTATCATGGAAACGACATACGGCAACAGATTGCACCCGGCCAATTCTATGGATGTCAAGGCACTTATGGATATAATCCGGGACACGGCGGCAAAGGGCGGCACAACGGTTATACCTTCTTTCGCCGTAGGAAGGACTCAGGAGCTTATATATGAATTAAATCGGGTGTATGAAACAGATAATGAATACCGCAGGGACTTTGACAATATAATGGTATATGTGGACAGCCCTATGGCAACTACCGCGACAGAAGTTTTTAAACGCAACGCGCAGGTATTTGATGAAGAAACGAAGGAATTTATAACAAAGGGAGATAATCCTCTGGATTTTAAGAACCTCAGATTTACAAGAACGAGTGAAGAGTCAATATGGCTTAATACTGATCCGGAGCCTAAAGTGATAATTTCCGCCAGCGGTATGTGTGATGCAGGAAGGATAAGACATCACCTTAAGCATAACCTCTGGAACAGAAAATCCAGCATAGTTTTCGTGGGGTATCAGGCTGAAGGAACCCTCGGAAAGATGATACTGGACGGTGCGGAGGAAGTTACGCTTTTTGGTGAAAAGGTAAAGGTAAATGCCAACATATATAATCTTGAGGGTTTTTCGGGACATGCTGACAGAGACGGTCTTCTGGAATGGCTTAAAGGATTTAAGGCTGAGCCGAAGCATATTTTCCTTGTTCACGGTGAACCTGAGGCAAAGGAAGATTTCGCACAGACCGTTGAAGCTGAGTTGGGATATCATCCTATAGTGGTCAGAGGGAATTCTGAATTTGTTCTTGAAAAGGATGAACTTGTCAATATGGAGCAGGCCATGAAAGAGGAAGTGGATGAGGAAGTGTTAAACAGTCTGAGAGCTAATCTGTTTGATATACACCGAAGAATAGAAGATATATTGTATAATACCAAACTGGCTGTAGGGCAGGATATTTCTCCTGAAAAACTGTCTAAGATTAATAATATGGTACTTGAGCTGGAAAAATCAACTATGAATCTGGGCGCTGAAGTCAGTGACGGAGAAGGCAGGGATAAAACACAGCAAAATGATATTTAAATAACAGCTATAAAAGTATTAAAAGCAGGAAAAAACTTTTAAAAACATGTTGTGCATGTGGTAAAATAGAAATAGGTATTTAGTAGATATTATATTTGATAAAGGTGATAAGAATGTCTGTTTTAAGCGGCATTAAAGAAAGTGTACAACAGGTTGCAGAGGCCATCAGCATCGCTGTCGGTCTTGAAGTTGAAATAGTGGACAACAAACTGAGAATACTGGGCGGTACCGGTTATTATCACAGGAGGATAGGCAAGAAGGAAGAAGATGGAAATCTTGAAGGAAACTACCTTTATGCAAGAGTTCTGAGAACAGGTAAGACGCAGTATGTAGAGGATGCTCAGAACTGCAAAGATTATGACAGGCCTATTGTAGGCAATACGAGACTTGGAGAGCTTGCAGAGATATGTACTCCCATAGTTTTGAAAGGCGAGATCATAGGAATAATCGGGCTTGTGGCATTTACTGATGAGCAAAAACATCTCCTTCTCGATAAGAGGGAAAGCATGACCGTGTTTGTTGAAAAGATGGCAGATCTGCTGTCGGCAAAGGCGGACCAGCAGGAAACTTTGGAAAATGTCGAGGTTTCAAGAGATGAAATGTCTATAGTATTGGAGACTGCTCACGAAGGTATATTCGCGCTTGATCAAAAGGGCTATGTCAAGCACTGTAACAACAGAGCTGCGGGGCTGTTCGGGACAAATAAGGGAGACCTTATAGGCAAACACATAAGCAATATTATGCCTGGAAGCCCTGCTATAAAAGTTCTTGATACAGGAACCGGATATACTGAAAATGAAGAAATCTTTAAAGTCGACGGAAAGCAGCATCATTTCATAGTAACAGTGAAGCCTTTTATGTCAAGCGATGACATAGATGGAGTAGTGATCTCCTTCAGAGATATAGAGGAAGCACAGAAGCTGGTTTACAATTTCAATACACGAAAGATAAAAAACACAGTAGACGATATAATCGGCAGCAGTGACAAGATAATGAGAGCCAAACAGCAGGCTCTGATAACAGCGAGAAGCAATTCCACCGTTCTCATAACAGGTGAGAGCGGCACGGGAAAAGAAATGTTCGCTAAAGCTATTCATTACGCAAGTCCGAGAGAAGATAAGCCTTTTATAACGGTGAATTGCGGAGCTATTCCTGAGAATCTGCTGGAAAGCGAACTTTTCGGATATGAGAAAGGAGCTTTCACAGGGGCTAGTGAAAAGGGTAAGGAAGGTAAATTCGAGCTTGCTGACGGTGGCACCATTTTCCTCGATGAAATCGGTGATATGCCCCTTCATCTTCAGGTCAAGATTCTCCATGTTCTTCAGAACATGAGATTTGACAGAGTAGGAGGAAGCAAGAGCATAATTGTGGATGTGAGGGTAATTGCTGCTACCAATAAGGATCTTGAAAAGCTTATTGAAGAAGATCGTTTCAGAGAAGACCTTTATTACAGGCTTAGCGTTATACCGCTTTCTATACCGCCGCTGAGAGAGAGAAAAGACGATATAAAACTGCTTATGTATCATTTCCTTAGAAAATATAATAGTTTTATGAATAAAAAGATAGAGCGTTTTTCTCCTGAGGTAGAAGAACTTTATACTAATCACGATTGGCCCGGAAATGTGAGAGAACTTGAGAATGCTGTTGAATACGGTACGAACATGGCTTTTGGAAATGTAATAACCATGGAGGAAGTTCCCGCACGTATTTTGAAAAAAGAGGAAGAGATGGTCAAATTTAAGAATCTGGACAGACCTCTTGCCGAGCAGGTGAAACTTTACGAAAAAGAAATAATTAGAAAAAAACTGAAACAGCATAACGGTATTAAAGATACTGTTGCGAAGGAGTTGGGACTGTCGAGAGCAACACTTTACAGGAAGCTCTCTGAATTAGGTATAAATTAATTTTTATAAATATTTTATTATGGAGGTTTGTTATGTTAAGAGAAGCATTACCTAAAATCGTTACCGGAACATTACCTGGACCTAAGGCTAAGGCTGTACTGGACAGAAGGGCTGCTGCTGTTCCAAACGGAATCGGAACTGCTTACAAAGCAGTTATCGAAAGAGGCGAGGGAGCTATGTTTGAAGACGTTGACGGAAATATTTTCCTCGACTGGATCGGCGGTGTCGGTGTACTCAATATAGGATACAGCAATCCTGAATGCATTGAAGCGGTTAAAGAACAGGCTGATAAATTTTTCCACTCAATGTTCAACATTACAACTCACGAAGGCTATGTGAAACTTGCGGAAGAAATGAACAGAATCGTTCCTGTAAAAGGAGATAAGAAAAAGACTATGTTCGTGTGCTCAGGTTCCGAAGCAGATGAAAATGCCGTTAAGATCGCAAGAAGCTATACAGGAAGGCCTAATATCATAGTATTTACAGGCGCTTTCCACGGAAGAACTTCTCTTACAATGACTATGACCGCTAAAAAGGCTTATGCGGTAGGCATGGGTCCTTTCCCTGACGGTGTATACAGAGCAGAGTTCCCTAACCTTTACAGAGCTCCTGGCAATATGAGCGAAAAAGAAGCTATAGACTATTATGTGAAAAAGCTGGAAGAAGTGTTCATAGAAGCTACTCCATATGATTCATGCGCTGCTATCGTATTCGAGCCTGTACAAGGTGAAGGCGGATTTGTTCCGGCTCCTATCGAATGGGTAAAAGCTGTCAGAAAGATCTGTGACGAGCATGGAATCATGATGATCTGCGATGAAGTTCAGTGTGGATGGGCAAGAAGTGGTAAAATGTTTGCTTCACAGTATTTTGCAGATGCAGGATGTGCTCCTGATATTTTGTCCACAGCTAAATCCATTGCTGCAGGATTGCCGTTATCAGCGGTAACTGCAAGAGCAGAAGTTATGGATGCTGTAACAGGGGGAACAATCGGCGGAACATTTGGCGCAAATGCTGTATCAGCAGCTTCAGCTCTTAAAGTAATAGAAGTTATGGAAAGAGATGATTATCCTGCAAAAGCTATGCACATAGCTGATGTGGCCATGAAAGCTTTCAAAGGCTGGCAGGATAAGTATGAGTGCGTGGGAGATGTAAGAGGTCTGGGCGCTATGATGGGTATCGAGTTTGTTAAAGACAAGACTTCAAAAGAACCGGATGCAGCTCTTGTAAATGCTATCGTTCAGGAAGCTATGGGCAAGGGTCTTATGCTTGAAGCAGCAGGAACATATGGAAACGTTATCAGATTCCTCTGCCCTCTGTGCGTTACTGATGCTCAGCTTGATGCTGGTTTGGAAATCTTAGAAAACGCTATCAAGACTTGTGCAAAATAAGATTGTGCGCATGTATTAAAGTAGTTAAATAACGGCGCGGGTTTGTGCGCCGTTATTTTTTTATGAAAAAGAATCATCAGGAGATAATATGCAGATAGATTTGACAAAAGGTTCAGTCACAAAAGGAATATTAGCTTTTGCATTCCCCATGATATGTGGGAATCTGCTCCAGCAGCTTTATAATGTAGTAGATACACTGATCGTAGGGCGTTTTTTAGGTTCTGATGCTTTAGCGGCAGTTGGATCATCATATACGCTGGTCACTTTTATAACGTCTATACTTTTGGGAATGTGCATGGGCTGCGGAGCGATTTTTTCTATAAGATATGGTGAGAAGCGATTGGATCACATGAAAGGAAATATATTTACTGCTTTTGTGATGATCGCATGTTTTTCTGTGCTTTTGAATATTGCAGTAATGGCCTTTATAGATCCTGTGATGAAGATGCTCTCGGTACCTGAAGAGGTTTATGATTTGATGAGAAATTATTTAATGGTGATGTTTTGCGGAATATTCGCCACTTTTCTTTATAATTTTTTCGCATCTTTGCTCAGGGCTGTGGGAAATTCAGTGACACCTCTGGTATTTCTTGGCATTTCGGCTGTCATGAATATTATTTTGGATCTTATATTCGTACTGGTGGCTGAGTGGGGTGTAGAAGGTGCAGCTTTAGCTACTATAATTTCGCAGTGGTTTTCAGGGATAGGAAGCATGATCTATACATTGGTAAAGTGCCCTCAGCTGCGCCCGGCACGCAGGCATATGCGTATAACATGGATAGGACTTAATGAAATAATGGGTGCCTCTTTTCTGACTTGTATGCAGCAGTCAGTCATGAATCTGGGGATATTGATGGTACAGGGGCTTGTAAACAGTTTTGGCGCTGTTGTCATGGCAGCATTTGCAGCAGCTACTAAAATAGATGCTTTTGCATATATGCCGCTTCAGGATTTCGGAAATTCTTTTTCCACATTTGCGGCACAGAATTATGGCGCGCGTAAAAAAGAACGTATTGAAAAGGGAATACGTTCTGCTGTTATAAGTATGCTGATTTTTTCTGCTGTTATTTCTATTCTTGTTTTTTCATTTGCAAAACAGCTTCTTTTGTTGTTTATTCATTCGGATGAGACAGCGATTTTAGCTGTGGGAATTTCTTATCTTCATATTATAAGTATATTTTACTTCGGTATAGGAGGATTATTTATTTTGTATGGTTTATACAGAGCATTCAACAGGCCCGGGATGTCACTGATACTGACGGTTTTATCTTTGGGTACGAGAGTATGTCTGGCATATGTTCTTTCATCCGTACCTTTTATAGGAGTAAATGGTATATGGTGGTCAGTACCTGCAGGCTGGCTTCTTGCTGATTTTATAGGTGTGTTTTATTACAAAAAGATAAAAGAGAAAATCATTTTATAATTATGCCTTTGTCACAGAGAGATTTTTTGATAAGCAGGAAAGTTTCTTTATCACGGCAACCTATTGTGTGGAGATGGACCCCATCTGTAAGAGAACTTATAGGAGCAGAATTTTTATCACTGCTTACTTTTGATATGAACTGATCCACATCATATCTTGATGACAGTCCAAGCTTTGCTGAAAGTTCACCATATATGGCATGTTCTATGGATACGTCTATAACAGTGGCACCGAAGTCGACGATGGTATAGAGCTCATCCTGAAGCTGCTTTGATGAATGTCTGCATGCTATAATGCCGGTGAAAGGAAAATTGTCAGAACCGTCAAGGCTGTTGAGTATATATCCTTTTGGTGTGGCAAGGATATCTAATCCTGAAGCTCTCAGTATCGCAACATCACTTACTATTATCTGCCTGCTTACGGAAAGCTCTCCGGCAAACCGGGCAGCCGTGACAGGTTTTGAAGAATTTTCGAGAGTATTTTTTATATGATTTCTCCGGTCAAAAGCTGACCATTCTTTTTGTGTACTTGTATTCTTCATAGTTACAGAGACCTCCTTTATGGATGTTGGTAAGTAATGATTCTCATATCATAATATCACACCATTAATTTTCAATCAAATAATATATATAAGTATCTTGATATATGTATATACACTCTGGTACAATCAGACGGTAGGTTAAAATTCGTTTATATTTGAGAAAGGAGTGTGCCTTTTTCGGCAGATAGGAGCCGGCAGGGGCGCAGATGATATGAAAGGGAAAGAAACAGTACAGACGAAAGAAAGTTTTTTTAAACGCAAGAACATTGAGATTTCCGTAAAGCGGTATTTACAGGATGCACTGTCGGCAATGGCGCTCGGATTGTTCGGGTCTTTGCTTATAGGAGTTATTTTTGATACTATCGGTGTACAGACGGCAAATCTTTTCGGGGATAATGTCATATCTTCATTTTTCGTGGAGGTAGGAGGACAGGCAAAAGCTTATATGGGAGCTGCCATAGGAGTGGCTGTAGCATGGAGTTTGAAAGCTCCTCCACTTGTTCTGTTTACCAGTGTGGTGACAGGTATGATGGGAGCGAATATGCTGGGATTCGGTATTGAAGTGTCAGGCGGGCCTGCAGGAGCGTTTCTGGCAGTTGCCGTAGGAGCAGAACTGGGAAAGATGGTTTCGAAAGAAACAAAAGTTGACATATTGGTTACTCCTGCTGTAACATTAACAGCAGGGGCTATAGTAGCAAAGCTTGCCGGACCGGCTATAGGCTGGTGTATGATGAGGCTTGGTGATCTTATTATGACCGCCACAGAATGGCAGCCGTTTGTGTTTGGTATAGTTATATCCGTTATAGTTGGTCTTGTTCTTACTGCGCCTATTTCCAGTGCAGCATTGTGTATAATGCTTGATTTGAGTGGGCTTGCGGCAGGAGCTGCCACAGTAGGCTGCTGCGCTCAGATGATAGGTTTTGCTGTGGCAAGCTACAGGGAAAACGGTGTAGGCGGTTTGGTGGCTCAGGGACTTGGCACTTCTATGCTTCAGGTGTCCAACATCATAAAAAATCCATGGATACTGGTTCCGGCTACATTAGCGGGAGCTATAATAGGGCCGCTGTCTACTTGTGTGTTTAAGATGACAAATATAGCTGTAGGAGCCGGTATGGGGACATCGGGTCTTGTGGGACAGATAGGAACTTTTAATGACATGGGCTTTTCTTTTGATACCCTGTGGAAGGTGATGCTGCTGCAGATCGCCCTTCCTGCAGTACTGTCTTTTGTTATAGACAGATTGCTGCGTAGGGCAGGAAAGATAAAAGACGGAGATTATAAACTGGAGCTGTAATATGAGTAAAAATGTTTGGGATAAAGCTGTAGATTTTCACGGTCATACGTGTGGAGGGCTCGCCTTAGGTGTGCGGGCGGCCATTGAAGCTCAGAAAAGATTTGGAATAGAAAGAGCGGAAGATGAAGAGATAGTATGTGTCACGGAGAATGACGCATGTGGAGTAGATGGGATACAATCGGTATTAGGTTGTACTTTAGGTAAGGGAAATCTTATCTACCGAGGTACAGGGAAATTTGCTTTTAATTTTTTTAAAAGAAATACCGGGGAATGTTTCAGGCTGATGGCAAAGGATAAAAAGTCAGGAATTCATGGCGGTGAGTATATAAAGTTTGTACTGACTGCTCCTGTTGAAGATATTTTTGAAATCGGTAAACCAAGAATGAATATGCCGGAGCCGGCATTATCTTTAAAATCTGTCAAATGCAGTGTATGCGGGGAGAGTGCTGCGGAAACAAAGATGAGAGTTATGGATGGTCTTCCTGTATGTATGGACTGTTACAGCGGATATGACAGAGGTTGGGACTAAAAAATCACGGAAGTGGAAGAGGAGAAAGCAGAATGAACATAGCGGTTGTGGATGGACAAGGAGGCGGAATAGGCAGAGCAATAGTTGATAGGGTAAAGAAGGCTTTTCCCGATATAAATGTGATAGCGCTTGGAACAAATTCTGTAGCGACAGGACAGATGCTCAGAGCCGGTGCGGATGACGGTGCCACAGGAGAGAATGCTATAATTCATAATATGCAGCATGTGGATATTGTCATAGGTGTCATCGGGATACTTAACGCCAATTCCATGATGGGAGAATTATCGCCTGCAATGGCATCGGCCATAGGCGGCAGTCATACATACAAAATACTTTTGCCTATAAACAGATGTCACATTCATGTAGTAAGTGTAGAGGAGCTGTCGGTGTCAGAGCATGTTGATAATGCTGTAAAAGCGTTGGGCAGCTATTTGAAAAGTTTATAGAAGACAATATTAAAAAAGCCGGCTGCTGAAACAAATCAGCGAAGCCGGCTTTTCCGATTTTTGATCGATAAGTATGAAAATATTTTTCAGATCAGATCATGAAATTTGAATGTAGATTTACCGCTGGCATAGTCGGCTACTATCTGACCGGTGCCAACAAGCTTGTATTTGTATGTTACAAGTCCGTCAAGCCCTACAGGTCCTCTGGCATGTATTTTCCCTGTACTGATGCCTACTTCTGCACCGAATCCGTATCTAAAGCCATCAGCAAATCTTGTGGAACAGTTTTGATATACCCCTGCTGAATCTACCAGCGACATGAATTTGTCTGCTGAATCTTTATCTTCTGTTATAATGCAGTCAGTATGGTGGGAACCGTATTTGTTTATATGGTTTATGGCGTCATCTATATTATCCACTATTTTTACCGAAAGGATATAATCGAGATATTCTGTTTTAAAATCTTCTTCTGTAGCCGGTTCACATGAAATCATTCCCATTGATCTTGCGTCACATTTGTACTTTATATTGTTTCCGGAAGCATCTGAAAGGAGCGGAAGAAGGACATCGGCTATGTCTTTATGTACAAGCAATGTTTCCGCTGCGTTGCATGCCGCTACATATTGAGTCTTGGAATCAATAATTATGGGAACAGCTTTTTCAACGTTGGCGGCCCCATCAACATAGATGTGACAAATACCATCTGCATGACCCATGACAGGTATTTTGGAATTGTCCATTATATACTGAACAAACTGGTTTGAACCTCTTGGGATAAGAAGGTCCACGTAATCGTGACACTTTAAGAGTTCATTGATTTCCGCTCTGTCCTCTATGAGTACGGCAAAATGCTGAGGAAGTCCTGCAGCGACACAAGCTTTGTAGATTACGTCAAATAACGCTTTGTTTGTGTTTTTTGCTTCACTTCCGCCCTTCAGTATTATACAGTTTCCGCTTTTGATGCAGAGAGCTGCTATTTGAACGAGAGCATCAGGTCTGGATTCAAATATCACTCCGATAACACCTATAGGGCATGTTGTTTTTGTCAGAACAAGATCCTTGTCAAGCTCACGTTTTAAAAGTTCTTTGAAAAGAGGGTCATCGAGATCGATAAGATCATATATTCCTGATATGCATGTGGAAAGCTTATGATCGTCAAATTTAAGCCTGTTTATGATGGGATCTGCAAGAGAGCTTTCCTTGGCAGCTTCCAGGTCGCGATTATTAGCGTCAAATATAGCAGCCTTGTTTTCATTCAGCGCTTTTGTGACTGCTTCAAGTGCATTGTTTCTCACATCTTCCGATAGGGAAGCCATAGCGAAACTGTCTTCTTTAACTTTTTTAATACTGTCGATAAAATCCATATAAATGTCCTTTCTCATAAATTCTCCATAAACAATCGGATAAAATCTTTTATAAAATGGTTTATTTCCATATAGTTTTTTTTGTTGTGATCCTCCAATACTAAAAAACCACTGCTGTATGAAGGATAAATGCTGAATGGTTCGCAGGAAATTCCGACAGACTCCAAATCTATTATAGCAAGTCCGGAGTCTCGTATTATCGGAAGCTTCATGCAAAAATCAGATGTTTTTCCGGTGAGGCGAATTTCTGCCGGATAATCTCCGAATGAAAATCCCATATAATCCATATTAAATTTTCTTTGAGTTCCTGAAACTGATATGGAATCACTGTCGATTCTGATTTTTTCCACAGTAAAAGGACCGGCCGGAAATCCTAAATGAAACATAGCTTTATGAAAATCCGCTTTGCTGATAACCTTGAGAAGTCTTGTAAGCTGAAGTACATCATCGCTGTTATGAAGCAATATTTTATCACCAAGCTGCTTATTTCCTGTTTTTTCATAGCTATTGTAAAGCTCCACACTTTCCCCACCTGAAATCTCGTCTGACCTGTTCTGCCACAGTCCCATGTAATTTTCCACAGTCTTTTGTTTAAGATTGGGAATGAATTTTTTTATTGGGGAATGGCCGTTCAAAACAAGGTAGAGGTCAAGATTATAAGGTGTGCAGTTTTTCATGGAAAACATTCTTAACCGTTTGTTGATGAATGGCATGTCAAAATGTTTTCCGTTATATGTGATCACCATGTCAAGCTTTGATACTTCCTCGGCAAACTTCTCAAGAGCCAGAATTTCTTCATTCCTGTTTTCTGCAAAGAACTGATGAAGTGTTTTATTTTGAAAATCCAGAAGTCCTCCCAGTATGAATTTGTTTCGTGACGAATTCAGCCCTGTAGTCTCTATATCCAAGACTCCTGCACGCACATCGCGGAAATAAAAATCAAGTATACTGCTGGTATAAATAGGTTCATTGTATTTTACGGTTAAATGTTTCATAGTAATTAGTATTATAGCAAGGGACAGGGATAAAATAAAGTGAAAATGACGTAATCAAGTCATCACAGATAATAAAAACAAAAGAGACCTAACAGGTCTCTCTTGTTAAAAGGGGTATTGGGATTAGAGATTAATGAGGCTATCAGGGGGATAACCTCAGATAAATTATAAGTTACTTGCTTGAAAAAAGCAAGTAAAAGTCGAAAAAATTTCAATAATACTGTTTTATGGCTATTTTTAGACGTAAATGTCGAATGAATCGGATATAAAAAGAACTTCACAGGATATATAATTTATTTAACAAAGGGGAGAACCCGGGAAACAACAAAATACTGTAATAATTTATGGAGGAATTAAAAATGGAAGTTTTGAAAGTATCAGCAAGGTCAAATCCTAATTCAGTAGCAGGCGCATTAGCCGGTGTTTTGAGGGAAAAGGGAGGAGCCGAGATACAGGCGATCGGTGCAGGAGCATTGAACCAAGCAGTTAAAGCAATCGCTATCGCACGAGGATTCGTAGCACCCGGCGGAATAGATCTTGTATCGGTACCGGCGTTTACCGATATAGAGATTGAAGGGGAAGAACGAACTGCGATAAAACTTATCGTAGAACCCAGATAAAGTAAAAAAAAGACAAAAGCCTTGTCTCCGGAGGAGCGCAGGGCTTTTTTTCATTTTCAGTGTATATCGTCCATATAAAATCTTCCTGTGAACATATCTGTTTTTACTACATTTACGAAGGCATGCGGGTCGCTTTCAAGAACTTGCCTTATGACGACCTTGGCTTCTGTACGTGATACAATGGAATATATTATGCCTCGTTCCTGCTGTGAATACATACCGGTGGCAGTGAGTTCGGTGGCGCTGTGGTGAGTTACTTCCCTGATGATCTCATAAACCCTTTCGGGATGATCGGTGACTACAAACAGAGTTACTTTATTATGTGTTTGATAGAGAAGATGTATCATCTGGGTAGATGTGAACTGAAAAATGATAGAATATAGTGCTTTGTCCCAGCCAAAAAGAATACCGGCTATTATAAGTACTATGGCATTGCCAAGAAGTATATAGTTGAATACATCTGTGTTCTTTTTTTCCATGAAGAAAACTGCGATAAAATCAGTTCCGCCGGTGGAGGTGCCTCCTATAAGACAGAGACTCACTGCTATGCCGTTTACTATCCCTCCGAATATACTTATGAGAAGGATATCGTGTGTTATAGGTATGGCCGGGACAATATCAGTGAAAATACTTGTGGCGACAATGATCACAGTAGTATTGACTGTGAAACGTTTTCCTATAGCAAGAAAACTCACAGCAACAGGAACAGCATTAAGGATGAGACTTATGGGAGTAAAAGGCAGGGCTATACCGAAAAAGTTTTCGAAGATAGACTGCAAAAGCAATGTTACACCGTTGAAGCCTCCCGGATAAAGACCACCTGCGTGTACAAAACTTTTTATGTTTACTGCCATTATAAGCGCTCCTATAAGACCGAAAATCAGAATTTTTATTTCTTTTTTCACGTCAGATTTTAATTTCTGGTCACATGTTTCATTTTTTGATTTCATTAATTTTCCCTTCTGGCAGCCTAAAACAATTATAATTTTAAGTAAGTATATCACAGCTGTCTATGCTGCGCAATGAATCAGAAATACTGTATGTAAGCCTCCCCTTTACCTTTTCTTCTCTATGTTGTATAATTTTCTGGTCGAGTAGGAGGCAGTAAAGAAATGGAACAGTTAAAAGAATGTATTCTGAACAGTAAAAAAATAGTGGTTAAAATAGGAAGCAACGTTATATCTGCCGAAGATGGGACTGTTGATAGAAATGTTTTGTATAATATCGTGGAACAGGTTAATTCCCTTATAGATATGGGTAAACAAGTGATGGTAGTTTCTTCGGGGGCCGGGGTATGCGGTGTTGGCGCTATAAACAGATGGAACAGGAGAGGAGATCTTAATTATAAGCAGGCTTTCTGTGCTATCGGGCAGGTAGAGCTTATGATGGCTTATAAAGAGTATTTTGCCGATTACGATGTGCATGTGGCCCAGATTCTTCTGACCAGAGATGATTTTAACGATCATCACAGAACACTTAATATCAGAAATACCTTATTTACCCTTATAGATGAGGGTGTTGTTCCCATTATTAATGAAAATGACAGCGTATGTGTTGAAGAAATCAAAATCGGTGATAATGATACTTTGGCGGCTCTTACGGCTATTCTCTGGAATGCTGATTTAATGATAATTTTAAGTGATATAGATGGTGTGTTTGATAAAGATCCCAAGAACAGCGATGATGCTTCTCTTATTGAGGCTGTTGATAATGCAGAAGAGCTGATATCTTCTATAAGTATAGGAGAAAAGAGCTCGTTTGGAACAGGCGGTATACGTACCAAGATAGAAGCTGCAGCTCGAGTGAACAAGTTTGGTATCCCTATGATACTGCTTAACGGAACGAAGCATGATATTATCAGAGACAGCACTCGGGGGGAAGGACGAGGTACGTTATTTTTAGGTACTATAGGAAAATAGTGGATTAATAAATATGAGGTGATCACTATGAAAAAAATAGGATTTATAGGTATTGGCAATATGGGCGGAGCTATTTTATCCGGCTATGCGCAGTCCGGAAAGACCGGGCATAATCAGTTGCTGGCATTTGATATGAATAGTGAACTTTGTGAAAAGACTAAGGAAGAAATTTCACAGCTTACTATCTGCGAAAGCGGCAGACAGCTGTGCGAGAAGTCGGATATAGTGGTCTTAGGAGTCAAACCTCAGGTCATAGAATCGGTTATGAAAGAAATAGCTCCGGCATATACAGATGAAAAGACAGTGATATCTATGGCCGCCGGAGTAAGTATGGAGTTTGTGGAACGCTATTTGGGGAATGACGCGGCAGTTATAAGGATAATGCCTAATACGCCTGCAAAAGTAGGTGAAGCTATGGTTGCTATTTGCCGGAACGGCAATGTTGATGACGACGTATTTAATCTGGCAGAATCTTTGTTTTCGGTCATAGGAAGAGCGGAGTTTGTAGAAGAGCGTTTGATGGATTGCGTAATAGGGGTCAGTGGCAGCAGTCCCGCATATACATATATGTATATAGAGGCGCTTATAGAAGCGGCTGTAAAAAACGGGATGGATGCAGAAACAGCAAGAATATTTGCCGCGCAGTCAGTACTGGGGGCTGCAAAAATGGTTCTTGAAAGTCCGGAATCTGTTGAGCAGCTTAGAATAAATGTATGTTCTCCTAATGGGACAACTATAGAAGCTGTCAATAAGTTATTTGAAAACGGATTTATGGAGGATGTAAAAGAAGGTTTTCAGGCAGCTGTTGACAGATCTATTGAAATGGGGTCAGAAAAGCAATGATTTTTGAAGAAAAGAAAATAGGTAGCGAGCGTATATATGAAGGGGCTATATTGAATGTGCGCCGGGATAAAGTAACTGCAGTGAAAGGTTATGCCTACAGAGAAATAATAGAACATAATGGGGCTGTGGCAGTAGTACCTATTAAAGATAATGGGAATATAGTCATGGTGGAACAGTATCGATATGCCTGTGGGATGAAAGTACTGGAGCTGCCTGCCGGAAAAGTGGACAAAGGCGAGACAGATCCTGCAGTGGTAGCTGCAAGAGAGCTTAAGGAGGAAACCGGGTACACTGCAGAGAATATCAGATATCTCGGAAAGATAAATACGAGTGTCGCTTATTCGGAAGAAGTTATTCACATGTATGCTATGACAGGCTTAAATGCAGGGGAGCAGGATCTTGATGATGATGAAGCAATAAATGTAATTGAGATGCCTTTTGAAGAAGTCTATAAGATGGCATATGAGGGCCGACTCATAGATGCTAAAACTGTTGCAGGGCTTCTTATGGCTAAAGAGCAGCTGAGTGACATATTGATTCTGTAATACAGCCTGCCAATACAAGAATGACAGAAATAGCGGTCAGAATCAGCAGACTTTTATTTTCCTGATAAGGTCTGTTTTTTTTGATGGCTTCAGACGTGGAACAGTGGAATATAACAGTTGATATGATTAAAAAAGCAGGTATAATAAATAAGTTTGGGGGAAATATTTTTGTAAGGGAGATCAGTATGGCGTTATTGGCGTTGAGATATACAAGTCCGCTGCAGAACCCGATGGAAAAGCTTTTAAACCATAAAATGACAGGCGGAATAGGGCAGAGAAATTTTGTCACTATAGCAGGAAGCATTATTAACATTAGGATGAAATTAGATACAAGAGCAGAGAAGAATATTTTACCGAAACCGGCTGCATTGTCTGTAAAGCTTGCAAGCAGCAGAGAAGAAAGATATTCGTTATTTTCGTATGACAGATTCGTACTGAAAAATATTCCGGCAAATAGGCCTGTCATAAAAATGAATATGAATATAGTTGCTGATTTTTTCATAAGTATGTCCCCTTTCATCTATCTGTCAAATATGACATATAGCGGCCCCTTTGGAGCCTCAGTTCATATAAAAGATATGACGGACAAACCTGTGTTATGACAATAATTATTATCAGAAAACTTTATGAGTATGTTAAAGTATGGAAAGCATGAATTGAAACAGGATGAGCTGTAAAGAGTTTGTTTTTATTCTTTATAAATATACATTTATTTCGATAATCAATAAAATTTGATTATTGTAAACCTAATATATCAGTAGTATAATTCAAAGCATAGTCACCATTGATTTTGACAGGGAGGGCAGTATGTATACAAAAGATTTTATAGAATACCTGCAAAAAGAAAGAAAAATGTCTAAGAATACGCTGGAGGCGTACAGCCGTGATATTTTAGAATTCATGGCATTTGAAGGGTCCAGAGGTATGTCGGATATTCTTGATACTTCCAGCACTGAAATAATAGCATTTCTTCACAATCTCAAGATAGCAGGGAAATCGGCGGCGACTGTCAACAGAAAGCTGGCTTCAGTAAGAGCCTTTTTTAATTATCTGATAGAAGCAGGGCTTATGAAAAATAATCCCACAGCTAACATAAAGTCACCTAAAATAGAGCGTAAAGAAATAGAATATCTGGAGATGGATGAGATTGACAAGCTTCTTGCAACTCCTGATGATTCAGTAAAAGGTGTGAGAGACAGAGCCATTTTGGAAGTTCTTTATGCCACCGGTATCAGAGTCAGTGAACTGATAGAAGCCAACGTGGAGGATATTAATCTGAGAATGGGCTTTATAACATGTACAGGGGAGCAGAGCAATCCGAGAATAGTGCCTTTGGGAAGACCTTCAAGAGCAGCTCTGGAAGATTATATATATGACGGAAGAAAAAAACTTGTAAAAGAGAATACCGCAGAAAAGGCTCTTTTTGTCAATTATTACGGAAAACGTATAACTCGTCAGGGGCTGTGGAAGATACTTAAGGAGTATGGTAATAAGGCCGGGATAGAACATAGGCTGACTCCTAATATAATCAGAACATCTTTTGCTGTTCATATGCTTCAGAACGGAGCAGACCTTAAGACTTTGCAGGAACTTATGGGTCATGAAGATATAACGGCTACACAGGTATATTTGTCTGTTACGAAAAACAGAATAAAGGATGTTTATGATAAATCCCATCCAAGAGCATAATGTGCATTAAAGAATATATATTTGACATTGAATGCATTTTATGATATAGTCGGTACGGTAAAAGGAGAAAGATAATGAATTTTTATATAAATAATGAACTACCATCTGTAAAGAAGATCAGCTCTGTACAATTACATCCGATGAAACATTGTACAGAGTACAGTGCATAATAGTGTACTGAGATTTCGTCGGGAATGACAGCGATTAAAAGGTAAGCTGCAGCAGTTTCCTATTATTGCTTATTTTCCCGTACCGGTTTAATTATTTAAAGGCTATGGACAATGTTTATCCATAGCCTTTTGTTATTTTTATGAATTAAGAGTTTGGCAGAAGGCAAGATGTCTGAGACATCTACCTTCTGTTTTTTATATTAAATATCGATAGAGAGGTTGTTAGTTATGAGTTTATTAAAAATTACAGCGATGACGCATTCGTTTGGAGATGATTTGCTGTTCAGGGATACCGGATTTTCTTTGAACAGAGGTGAACATACAGGTATTGTAGGGCAGAATGGTACGGGAAAAAGTACACTTATAAAAATATGTGCAGGTCAAATCATTCCCGATGAGGGGATGATTACGTGGAAACCCGGTGTTAAAACAGGATATCTTGATCAATATGCGCAGATAAAAAAATTTGTTACCATAAGAGATTTTTTGAGATCTGCTTTTTCGAAGTTATATAAAATAGAATCTCAAATGAACAGATATTATGAACAGGCGGCTAATGGCGATGAAGGAAAACTGAAAGCTGCAGCAAAATGTCAGGAGGAGCTGGAACGTGAAGATTTTTATTCAGCAGATACTAAAATAGATAAGGTATCATCGGGGCTGGGACTGACAGCTATGGGTTTGGACAGCTTTATAGAAAACTTGAGCGGCGGACAGCGAGCTAAAGTAATATTGGCTAAACTCCTGCTTGAAAGCCCCGATGTGCTGCTGTTAGATGAACCTACTAATTTTTTGGACAGAGAGCATATAACGTGGCTTGCTGGATATTTATCAGATCTGTCAAAAGCATTTTTGGTAGTATCACACGATTATGATTTTCTGGAGAAAATATCTACAAGGATACTTGATATTGATAATAAGAGAATTAATAAATATTTCGGTTCTTATTCTGATTTTGCAAAGAAAAAAACTTTGCTTCGTCAGGATTATATGAGACAATATGCGGCACAGCAAAAAGAAGTGAAAAAGACAGAGGAGTTTATAAGAAAGAATATTGCCGGAAGAAAATCCAGAATGGCAAGGGGCAGGCAGAAACAGCTTGATCGAATGGAACTTATGGAGGCTCCGAAGCAGAAAGAAATAAAACCTATTTTTAATTTTTCTTCTGTAGGCCAGCCTGCTTCCGGACATTTGGAAGTGAGTCATCTTACCGTAGGATATCATTATCCTGTTTTGACAGATATAAGTTTTACGGTAAAGGGCGGAGAAAAAGTAGCAGTCAGGGGATTTAACGGGATAGGAAAATCTACATTGCTTAAAACCATAACAGGGAAGATTCCCGCTCTTGGAGGAGCTTTTTCTTTCTCACAGATGACTGTTACAGGATATTTTCAACAGGAAATGACGTGGCGTGATCCCGGAAAGAGCCCCATTCAGATAATATCGGATACTTGTTCTCATTTTTCAGTAAAAGAAGTGAGACAACGCCTTGCAAAGTGTGGAATTTCAAGTAAGCATGCCGCACAGTCAGTAGGGACACTCAGTGGGGGTGAACAGGCTAAAGTAAAGATATGTCTGCTTTCCGTATCTCCATGCAATTTCCTTATACTTGATGAGCCGACTAATCATCTTGATATCTGGGCGAAAGAGGCGCTCAGAACTGCTCTGGATGAGTTTGAGGGAGCTGTGCTGCTTGTGTCTCATGAAGAATCATTTTACTCTGGCTGGATACAACGAGTTGTTGAAATATCGGCAAAGTCGTGATTGTAC
>NZ_JBKTXS010000002.1:55893-88290 GCF_046951855.1 Lentihominibacter sp.
TGTACAGCAAATATGAAAAAAATCTCTTGAACAGCATGACCATTTTGTTGTATAATATTTCAGTATTACGGGCGGTCCTCTGGTCTTATGAAAAGGTCATAGCCAAGAACGTCTTGGAGGGAAGGAGGAAGACTCAATGAACGTATTAGATTCAGTTGTACAGGATTATCTGAAAGCTGATATCCCTGCTTTTAACGTTGGAGATACCGTGAAGGTACATGTTAAAATTAAAGAAGGAAACAGAGAGAGAATACAGATCTTCGAGGGCTTTGTCTTAAAGAGACAGAATGGCGGAATAGGCGAAACTTTTACGGTAAGAAGGATCGCGTCAGGTGTAGGTGTGGAAAAGACATTCCCGATTCACTCACCGCTTGTGGAAAAGATCGAGGTTGTAAGAAAAGGTGATGTCAGACGCGCAAGACTTCACTATATGCGTGCAAGAACCGGTAAATCAGCAAAGATCAAAACAAAAGAAGACATGTAATCACAGAGGCACCTTTACGGTGCCTTTTCGATTATATGGAGTCAGTAATAGATTGCGGAGGGAATATTTACGATTTAAGAATACAACCTGTAAATCGTAATATAAAAAGTGAGAGAGTATTATGATTATAGTAAAACATGTAACTAAAAAGTTTTTAAGAAACAAAAACAAAAAAGAACAAGAGGAATTTTGTGCTGATAAAGATATTAGTTTTGAAGCAGGGAATGGAGAAATAATAGGAATATTGGGGCCGAACGGAGCCGGAAAGACTACGCTTTTGAGGATGATAGCAGGAATCTTGGAGCCGACAGAAGGGGAGATTACTTTTGACGGAATGACTTACGCAGATGATGAGATCAAGATAAAACAAAGAATTGCATACTTGTCGGGAAACACCAAGATATATGATACATTATCTACATATGAGCTTTTGAAAATGTGTTGTGATATATATGGTGTAGACGGAGATGAAATGACTAAACGAATCGATGAAATAACTAATATACTGGGAATGAGGCAGTTTCTTTATAATAAAATATCCAATCTGTCTACAGGACAGACACAGAAAGTAAATTTGGCTAGATGCATGGTACACGATCCGGAATATTATATTTTAGATGAGGCTACATCAGGATTAGACATTATCTCGAGCCAGATAATACTCAATTTTATAAAAGGCGAAAGATCCAGAGGAAAGACTGTTTTGTATTCTACTCATTATATGGAAGAGGCTGAGAATATTTGCGACAGAGTTATCATGCTTAATAAAGGTGAGATAATAAACAGCGGAACACCAGATGAGATTAAAGCAGATACAGGCATGACGAATTTAAGAGATTCTTTTTTCGCAATGATAGGAGGTGTTGCAGATGAGGAATAATTTGTGGAATATATTCAGAAAAGAAGTGCGAGAACTTTTCAGAGATAAAAAATCATTGTCCATGATGCTGATAATACCTGTATTCATACCTTTAATAATTTTGGGAATGTCTGCATTATTTGAATCGCAGGCAAATAAAGACGTGACAGAATATAATAGGATAGGATTTGCCTATGAAATGTCACAAGCAGAAAAAAGTATTGCTGAGACAATGGATATAGACGTTGTAAAGGGAACTGAAAAAGAATTGGAAAAGAAGTTTGCAGATGGTGATATCGATTTATATGTAGCCAGAGACGGAAAAAGTTATATCATAAACGGGGACAGTTCTGACACCAGCACGTATTCAGCCAAACTTATGGAGTCATATTATAATACATATAAGGAGTATCTGCAGCAGGATTTTCTCAGAGAGAATAATATAGATGCAGATCAGATGATGAATATTATAACAGTGGAAGAACGCTTTGCTGATGAAGATAATTTTTTTGCAGGATACATAAAAAATTATGCCTTCCTTTTTATAATAATGGCTATAACTGTGTCAGCCACGTATCCATCTACAGATACAACAGCAGGAGAGAGGGAACGGGGAACACTGGAAACTTTGCTGACTTTTCCTATAAAAAGCAGGGATATAATTATAGGTAAATTTTTAGGGGTGACAATATCAGCTATTGTGACCGGAGTGATAAGTCTGATATTATCTATCATATCTTTAGCGGCAGCAAAAAATATATTTTCTATATATAAAGGTGTAGATACTATGTATTCGCCTGTCAGTATAGTGTTTGCGGTGATTGTGATAGTTGCTTTTTCTTTCTTTATAAGTGGTCTGTGTATTGCTATAGCCAGCAAATCCAAGACCTTTAAGGAGGCGCAGAGCGCGCTGACACCGCTCACATTTATATCATTGTTTCCGGGTATGATAGCCTTTATGATAGGAGTGACAGGAACACCTCTTATATCTATAATACCGTTTTTGAATTACGTGGTCTTATTTACAGATATAAATAATGGAGATATAAGTTTGCTGAATATTACGCTGATGTTTGTATCTACTATAGTTTATATAAGTATAGTTCTGGTTTATATAATAAAACAGTATAAGTCAGAAAAAGTTTTACTGGTTAAATAATTAGATATACAGGTGAGGCGATTAAAAGGAGAAAATCTTTATGAACAATATAAACTGGTACCCGGGGCATATGAAGAAAACAAGGGAGTTGATACAGCAAAACTTAAAACTGGTAGATGCAGTTATTGAAGTGATTGATGCCAGAATTCCTCTTTCCAGCAGGAATCCTATAATAGATGAGCTGATAAAAGGTAAGCCGCAATTGATAGTACTTAATAAGAGTGATCTTGCTGATGGAAGCGTGAGCAAAGAATGGGAAAATTATTTTCGTCAAAAAGGTATAAGAGCTTTTTCCATGAATTGTATGAGTGGCTTGGGAATAAAAAATCTCTTTAGAATTCTTGAGAGTATGTCAGAGGAGAAAAACAGGGACAGATTTATGCAGAAGCCTTTCAGGCTGATGATAGTAGGTGTTCCCAATGTAGGTAAATCATCTCTTATAAACAGAATGACAGGGAAAAAAAGCGCGCAGACGGGAGACAGACCGGGAGTAACAAAAGGTAAGCAGTGGCTTAAGCTTAAAAACAATATGCAGCTTCTTGATACACCCGGGATTTTGTGGCCTAAATTTGAAGATCCCAAGGTAGGCCTTGATCTGGCATTCTGCGGATGCATAAAAGATGAGGTTCTGGATGTGCCAACTCTTGCTATGGAACTCATAGGTGTTCTTGCGGAAAACTATCCACAGATGCTTAAAGAAAGATATAAACTGGAAGAAACAGCAGAAACTCCTCTTGAAAATATGGAAAGTATAGCCGTTAAAAGAGGCTGCATACTGCCGGGAAAAAGAATAGATTACGAAAGGATCGGAAGAATTGTACTGGATGAATTCAGAGGAGGAAAGATAGGCAGAATAACTCTTGAAAATCCGGGACAGAGTAAATAGATTGCGATGAAAAAGGAGCGTTTATAAAGCTATGACAAAGCAGGAGAGAATGGAAAAATTGAGAGAACGACTTGCTGAGATGAAAGTGAAAGAGAAGGAGCTTCGCTGCGCAGGGTATGAAAAAATTGCAGGAGTTGATGAAGTGGGCAGAGGACCTTTAGCAGGTCCTGTGGTAGCTGCTGCGGTAGTTCTTCCCGAGGATTTTGACGTTTTGGGAATAGATGATTCAAAAAAACTTTCTGAAAAGAAGCGTGAGAAGCTTTTTCCTGTGATAAAGGAAAAGGCGATTGCTTTTGGCATAGGGATGGTGGATAACAAAGTTATAGATGATATAAATATTTTGCAGGCTACTAAAAAAGCTATGACGATGGCTGTGGATGAACTTAATAGAATGTTGGAAGCAAACGGCAGTCGACAGACGGATTATATATTGTTTGACGCTATGAAAATAGATGATATCAAGATTCCCCAAGAATCCGTAATAAAGGGCGATGCCAAAGTTCTTGCCATTGCAGCAGCTTCGATAATAGCAAAGGTAACAAGAGACAGAATTATGTCAGAGTACGCCGCGGAATATCCCGGGTACAGTTTTGAAAAAAATAAGGGTTATGGTACAAAGCAGCATTATGAGGGGATTAAAAAACAGGGGATATGCCCAATCCACAGAAAGACGTTTTTGAAAAAAGTGCTGTAGTATTTTTAAGGAAATTTAAGATAATTTTTGGCATTTGATAATGATCTGATTGCCGTTGCTTAGGCGATCTAACCACTTGCATAAACCTTTTTTTCATGATAAAATAAACCTGTTATACGACTGACGGGATCAAGTGGAATCAACCACGTGAAGTATAATGTAACAGTGAGCCGACCGTCTGGGCAGAGAGTCCGGATTGTCAGGCTCTTTTCGCATTTAATAATATTTGATTAAAAAGGAGAAGAAGATGGAAATTAAAAGCGATATTCAGATTGCGCAAGAGACGGAAATGAGAAATATCAACGAGATAGCGAATTCCGCAGGCTTGGACAGCAAGTACATTGAACTTTACGGAAATTATAAGGCTAAGGTGGATTATAATCTGCTGGAAGATAAGAAAGATGAAGCGGACGGAAAGGTAATCCTTGTTACAGCTATATCGCCTACTCCTGCGGGAGAAGGGAAGACTACGACAACGGTCGGTCTTGCAGATGCTTTGCGAAAGATAGATAAGAATGTGCTTGTAGCACTCAGAGAGCCGTCTTTAGGACCGGTGTTCGGCGTCAAGGGCGGAGCTGCCGGAGGCGGATATGCGCAGGTTGTGCCTATGGAGGATATAAACTTACACTTTACGGGAGATATGCATGCTATCGGAGCCGCAAACAATTTGCTTGCGGCTATGCTGGACAATCATATTCAGCAGGGCAATGAGCTTAAGATAGATCCGAGAAGAATAACATGGAAGCGATGTGTGGATATGAATGACAGACAGCTCAGGTTTATTACAGACGGTCTGGGAGGAAAGCCTAACGGAATGCCCAGAGAAGACGGATTTGATATAACGGTTGCCAGTGAGATAATGGCTATTTTATGTCTGTCAGATGATATTGAAGATCTTAAAAAGAGGATATCGAGTATTATCGTAGGATACAGCTATGATGATGAGCCTGTGACAGCGGGCCAGCTTAATGCTCAGGGAGCGATGGCGGCCCTTCTTAAGGATGCTCTTAAACCTAATTTAGTGCAGACTCTTGAGCATACTCCTGCATTTATTCACGGAGGACCTTTTGCCAACATAGCGCATGGATGTAATTCGGTGATGGCTACGAGGATGGCCATGAAGATGGCTGATTACGTGGTGACGGAAGCAGGTTTTGGCGCAGATCTGGGAGCGGAAAAATTTCTGGATATAAAGTGCAGAATGTCCGGAATAAAGCCCTCTGCAGTCGTTGTTGTGGCTACGGTAAGAGCTCTTAAGCATCACGGAGGTGTGGCGAAAGCTGACCTGGGAACAGAGAATCTTAAAGCTCTTGAAAAAGGACTCCCTAACCTGCTGCAGCATGTGGGCAATATAACTAATGTATATGGATTGCCTGCAGTTGTCGCTATAAACAGATTCCCTACAGATACTGAAAATGAGCTTAAACTTGTTGAGGACAAGTGCAGAGAGCTTGGTGTAAACGTAGCGCTCAGTGAAGTGTGGGGCAAAGGCGGAGAAGGCGGAATATCTCTGGCAGAGGAAGTTGTTCGTCTGTGTGAAGAACCCAATGACTTTAGATTTTCCTATGACATAGATATGTCTATTGAAGAGAAAATAAGAGCTATAGCTCAGAAAGTATATCATGCTGATGATATCAACATACTTCCTGCCGCTGCGAAGCAGCTCGCACAGCTGGAAAAGCTGGGATTCGGCAAACTTCCTATATGTATCGCCAAGACTCAATACAGCTTTTCCGATGATCCTTCACTTTTGGGAGCTCCTGAAGGTTTTGTGCTTACAGTGAGAAATCTTAAGGTTTCTGCAGGAGCTGGATTCATAGTTGCTCTCACAGGTGATATAATGACTATGCCGGGACTTCCTAAAAGACCGGCGGCTGAGAAAATAGATGTTGACAGAACAGGAAAGATTTCGGGATTATTTTAGGAGGGAATATGCTTTATACCGATAAAACTTGCAGTCAGTTTGTCGATGAAACGGCAGGAAAATCACCGGTACCGGGCGGCGGAAGCGTATCTGCTCTTGTGGGTGCTCTGGGTGCATCTTTGGGGAGAATGGTGGCCTCGCTTACCATAGGAAAGAAAAAATATGAAGCTGTGGAAGAAGAAATCACAGCATTGGCTGAAGAAGCTGATGGTTTAAGGGAGGAACTAATGGAACTGGTTCAGGCAGATATAAATATATTTAAACCTTTGTCGAATCTTTATGGTATGAAAGCGGATACAGAAACAGAAAAAGAAAAAAAGGAAAGGCTTCTTGAAAATGCGCTTGATGATGCTTGTGGTGTTCCTCTTAAAATTATGAAAGCCTGCGGAAAGGCGATAGAATTATCGGGTCGGTTTGCCTGTAAAGGTTCAAAGCTTGCAGTCAGCGATGCAGGAGCGGGAGCAATCATATGTAAAGCTGCTTTGCAGGCTGCAAGTTTAAATGTTTATATAAATACAAAGTCTATGAAAGACAGAAAACGTGCTGACGAGCTGGATTCCATGTGCGCTATGTACATGGTGAAATATACAGCTATGGCTGACGAGATATTCGAGAGCGTTGCTGAAAGTTTACGAGGTTAGATAATGACAAAAATACTCAAGGGTAAATCTGTAGCGAACAGCCTTATGAAAAAGATTTCCGAGAAAGTAAAAGAGCTTAAAGCAAAGGGAGTGTTCCCCACTCTTGCTATAGTGAGGCTGGGAGATAATCCTCAGGATATATCATATGAAAGGGGAGCGGTAAAACGCGCTTTTCAGCTTGGTATAACGGTAAGACAATTTGTTTACGATGAAAAGATTTCGCAGGGAGAGTTGATAGAGGAGATACAGAGGCTCAATGATGACTCACACATACATGGAGTGCTGATATTCAGACCTTTGCCCGGCCATATAAATGAAAGTGAGATTTGTTCCGCATTGTCTCCGGCAAAAGATGTGGATGGGATAACGTCCGGATCTATGGCAGGCGTTTTTATGGACAGTGATATAGGGTTTCCGCCATGTACTGCGGAAGCATGCATGGAGATACTGGATCATTATGGATATGATCTTGAAGGAAAACGTGTTTTGGTTATGGGAAGAAGTCTTGTGATAGGAAAACCTGCAGCAATGATGGCCATGAGAAGGAATGCGACCGTCAGTGTGTGTCACAGCAGGACATCGAATGAAGATCTTAGGAAATTAGGTCAAAACGCTGATATTGTTATAGCAGCTGTGGGAAAGGCCTGCATGATAAAAAGCGGCTGGCTGGGAAAAGGTCAGGTTATCATAGATGTGGGTATCAATGTTAAAGAAGACGGATCACTTTGCGGCGATGTGGATTTTGATGAAGTGTATGAAATAGCATCTGCTATAACACCGGTACCGGGAGGTGTAGGCAGTGTGACTACGGCTATTTTGATGAAACATGTGGCAGAAGCTGCGGAAAAACAGTAAAAAGGAGAATACCTCTAAAAGCGGGATCTTTGCAGATACCCTCCTTTAGAGGTATTGTTTTTGGAGGCGCCATATTATGGCGTACAAGATTACTGATTCTCAGCTATACTGAATTTCTCTTTATCAGGGGTTAATGGTATTGCAGGCTGATTTATACTTATTCTTTTCATAATTATGATGGTAAGGATAAATAATGCTGCAATGATTATGTATCCTAAAGAAAGACTTTCTGTTATCCCTGTAATCAGGTATCCTACGATAGCTATAGCTCCGCATATTAGAGAATATGGTGCTTGAGTCTTGATGTGATCGATGATGGACAGTTCTCCTGATGTTGCTGAAACAATAGAAGTATCAGCCAGAGGCGAACATGTTGCTCCCATTCCCGCACCTCCTATTATGGCAGAGATACAGAGTAAAAGATCTGCATTGGTTGCCACTGCAAAAGGCACTACGACAGGTATCATAATGGCGAATGTCGTCCAGCCTCCTCCTATAGCGAATGCTGTTGCGGCGCAGAGCAGGAAGAGAATTGTAGGAGTTATCACAGGAGGAATGTTTCCCTGGAAGACTGATATCATGAATTCTGTGATGCCAAGTCTGTCGGAAACTCCCCCAAGGGTCCAGCCAAGGATAAGTACCAGATTAGCGTATAATATAGACTTGACTCCGATAAATGCTGCGCTGGCGAGCTGAGTTACGGGAGCGGCTTTTCTCAGACGAAGATATATGGTGGTGATTATTATGGTAAATACAAGACCATACATCAATGAACGTATCCCCTCCATCTGACTCACTGTTCTTACTATATCATGGTGTCTGAAGAAATCACCTGTGTAAAGCATAAAAAAGAGTACGAGACAAATTAGCAACGCTATAGGAAATATAAGATCAACAGGTTTACCTTTTGCCGGCTTCACTTCTCCATAGGAGTCCTGTTCATCTTCATCTCCGCTGAAAGAATGTTCTATTAGTTTACCTGTGGTATCTGCTCTTTTTTCAGCCTTAGCCATGGGGCCTATATTGAGGTTAAATACAGCCACACAGTATACCATAATAAGGCATATGAATATGAAGAAATTGTAAGGTATTGACTTGAGAAGCAGCTGATATGAGTTTCCTTCCATTCCTGCTGCGATCATCCCGGTGGCTAAAAGTCCTGCCAGAAATGCAGACCAGCTGGAGATAGGAGATATTGAGTTGATTCCGCATACTGTAGAATCAAGATAATAAGAAAACTTTTCACGGGGGACTTTATTTTTATCTGAGATTGCCCGCATAGTTGCTCCGGTCGTAAGATTGTCAAAATAATCGTCAATCATAAGAACTGTACATATTATACAAGTCATGAGTCCTGAACGTTTCTTACTGTTGATGCGTTTTGACATATATTCTGCAAAAGCATGGGATCCTCCTGATTTTACAAGAAGACCGATGAGAGCGCCGATCATTACCATAGACAGAAGAACCATGAGGTTGTCGGGGGTGGTGATTGATCCTGGTATCAGAGTACCGTCTTGCGTTGATGTTCCTATGAAAATACTGTCAAAACTCTTAAGTGCGTTTACAGGATTGAATTTACCGATGATAAAACAGCCGAGGGTAATGCCTATAGCCATTGATAAGAGTATCTTTCGGGTTTTAAGAACGAGAAAGATCGTCAGCAAAGGAGGAATAACAGACCAAAAAGATAATTCCATAATGTTCATATTTCTGGCTCCTTTCAAATGATAAAATTATTACAAGAGGAATATTAACAGAATATTTTCAAAAAACAAATCATTTTAAATGTTTAAACTTTGGATGAAATTTGAGAATTACTAATGTTAACAAGTTACTTATCGTCTTTATATAATTGATTTAATTGACAGAGTACATATAATTGATTATTTGAACCTGCAATATAAAGAATAAAGAGCAAAGCCTTGAGACTTTACTCTTTATAAGCGGCATATTTGATTTTTCTAAGAAAGCACTTTATGTATCAGTGAAACTCTGCTGTTAACGTCACATTTAATATATATGTTGCTCAGGTGCTTATTGAGGGTATGTCCTGCGATACAAAGAGAACTGCATATTTCGTCGTTTGTGAGGCTTTCCTTGACTACTTTGAAAACCACTTCTGTTTCTCTTTTTGTCAGCATACATTTATCCGCCATTTTCATGATTTTTTCATCAAGATGGGTGTAAGCATGATTATTTTCAGTGTTATTTTTCAGAGAATCCTGATAAAGCTTGAGACTGAGATGTCTGTTTATAAGCTCCATCATATAGATCTCTTTGTCTGAGAAGTCACCGTTTTCTCTGCTTCTTCCCAGTACAATAGCAGCTTGAAACTGGTTGTTGAAGGCGCTTATCACCTGCAGGCTGTACTTAATGTTGAAGGCAGCGTATGTATCATTAAAATAACCTGTGCTTCTTATTTCATCATCATCTATGAGGTCCATTTCTCTGTAGACATCTCTCTTGCCCACCAGCATGATCCATTTGCCGAAATCTTCTTCTTCGTATTCCTCGATATACCGGTTTATTGCTTCGATATGTGAACTGTTTGCGCCATTGGCTTCACCGGGAATGTATATTATGGGATCACATAGTAGATGTTCTCCGGTTTTGTCAGGCATGTGGAATACGGAAAAATTGTTGGGGATCAGCTGATTTATATATGAGAGAAATGTTTTCCTGTCATTAATAAAATTATCGTTGCTATAAATGAAGTAAACAATATCATCTATAAAAGCCCATTCTCTTTGTTCAAGTTTTTTCATTAAGTATCCTCCATTATTCGGTGTTATATCTTATAATGTGGACATAAGTCTGAATATTTATAATATTATACCGTCATATGAAGATCTTGTAAATACAGTAGTCGCCAGTTTTATAACGACAGCTTTTGACACTTTACTTTTATTGATATTCAATGTATATTTAAGGGTAGTAGATTTTTAAGAAAAGGATATTTATATATGAAAATATTATATTTTGACGGCAGTAATGGCATAAGCGGAGATATGCTTTTAAAAGCTGTAAGTCGTTTGAGCCGAAATGAGGAAAAAATATACGAAGTAATGCGGCATGAGGTTATGGGCAGTCAGGAAGAACAGAATCATATTCATGACGGACATCATCACGGGAGAAGTTATAAAAAAGTCAGAGAATTAATAGAAAATAGCGGTTTTTCGTTTGCTTCGAAGAAAACGGCTCTGAAAATATACGAGTATATAGCACAAGCTGAAGCTAAAGTTCATGGAGAGACTCTTGAAACAGTACATTTTCATGAGGTTGGAAGAAATGAAGCTGTAAAAAATGCATTGGCTGTAGGAATGGCTATAGAGTACATATGCCCTGATAAAATTATGGTATCGCCTATATACGATGGAAAAGGGAAGATAATATGCAGCCATGGAGAAATAGACGTACCTGTTCCGGCAGTTATGGCGCTGAGAGAGAACTGCGGATACTGTTTTAAAACTGCAGATGTAAATACCGAGATGGTGACTCCGTCAGGTCTTGCAGGTCTTATGGGTATCGGCGCAGAAGCGGCTGAGGATGAAGATATCGTAAAAAAAGCAGCGGTTATGGATAAAATCGTGGTTAAAGGAAGTAGAGATACGGGCCGTCCCGGGCTTACAGCGTATATCTTGAAAATATGAAGGTGAAGAGCCGATACAGGAGGGAAATCGTATGCAGCAGGCAAAACCAGTTAGGAATCCTGAGCTGAAAAAAGCCATGGAAGAAGCAAAGAAGGATCCGGGGATGGAAAATTCAATCAGACTTTTGAATGAGGTCGTAAAAGCAAGACTTCTCATTCCGGTTTCCATGGATAAAGATCCGCAATATGACAGAAAGCTGGAAGAGGTCGTATTGGAGAAAGATACGAGAATCAGTTTTGAACTTATAAAAGCTGCCAGTGGAGACCTTTATTACCCGGTATTCACCGATGGGGAAGAAATGATAAAGTGTGAAATAGAAAAAGATCAGCACAGCATGATAGTTAATTTTGATGATTTGGCAGCTATTTTGTTGATGCCTCAAAGCGGCATAGCAGGATTCGCTATAAATCCTATGAGTGATAATTTGTGTTTCAGTAAGGAAATGGTTGCTTCTATGAAGCGTGACATGGAAAAGGAAAGAGAGGAAAAGCAGTGAAAAACTTTATAATATTTATGTGGGTCATATTTGCGGCATTTTTTCTGTTCCCTATAGCGAGCAACTATATGTCCGGCAGTCCGGAAAGCGAAATCGTATCTATAATAGAAAAAGAATCGGAAGCTGATGATATAAAGGTGACAGCATCAGAGGAACATGGGAATAAATCGATGTATGCTTTTACAGCGGGTGAGGATTTTGGAGTTGCTATTTTTTCTCATTTTGGTGATAATTACAATTATCAGGAAGGTACCATGTCCAATGATGAAGATCATATTGATGTGAATCTGGATACGGGATGGGATGTATATGAGTATAAATTGACTGCCGAAGGAGCAGAGCAGGTGGCGTTTCACAGGTTTGGCGGTATATATAAGGTATATGCCATGATCGCAGCTGTGATGGTGATTTTCAGTATAGTGGGAGGCATATACGGGATAAGAACGAAAAAGAAATACGAAGAACAGAGAAAAAAAGGCTTAAGGCAGTAAGGAGATATAGAATATGGAGAAGAATTTAGCTAAGACATATGATCCTAAGAAATTTGAAGACAGGATATATGAAATGTGGGAGAAAAGCGGTGCGTTCAGAGCAGAATGTGATCCTAACAAGAAACCTTTTACTATAGTGATGCCTCCGCCTAATATAACGGGGCAGCTTCATATGGGACATGCTCTGGATCAGACATTGCAGGATGTTCTTACCAGATTTAAAAGGCTGCAAGGATACAGCGCTTTATGGCTTCCCGGAAGTGATCATGCCAGTATAGCAACTGAAGTGAAAGTTGTGAACAGAATAAGAGAGGAAGAAGGCCTTGAAAAAGAGGAGCTTGGAAGAGAAGAATTTCTCAAGAGAGCATGGGCATGGAAAGAGGAATTCGGAGGAAAGATAACGAAGCAATGCCGTAAATTGGGGGATTCATGTGACTGGAGCAGAGAGCGCTTCACTATGGATGAAGGCTGCAATAAAGCGGTAAAACATTTTTTCGTAAAGTTGTATGAAAAAGGTCTGATATATAGAGGCAACAGACTTATCAACTGGTGTCCTCAGTGTGGAACATCTTTGTCAGATGCTGAGGTTGAGCATGAGGATAAAAATGGCATGTACTGGTATTTCAGATATCCGGCAGCTGACGGAGGAGAGGATGTGGTTGTGGCTACTTCCAGACCGGAAACTATGTTTGGAGATGTGGCTATAGCTGTACATCCAAGTGACAAAAGATATAAAGATATCGTAGGTAAGAACGTAGTTTTGCCTATTGTGGGAAGGGAGATTCCAGTTATAGCAGATCCTTATCCTGATCCTGAGAAGGGAACAGGAGCCGTTAAGATTACACCTGCTCATGATCCTAATGATTTTGAAGTGGGGCAGAGACATGATCTTGAGCATATCTCCTGTATAAACCCCGATGCCACTATGAACAGCTATGCGGGCAAATACGAAGGTATGGACAGATATGAATGCCGTAAGGCATGGGTAAAGGATCTGGAAGAAGCAGGCTATCTGGTTAAGACAGAAGAAAAAGTAATTCCTGTGGGGGGCTGTTACAGGTGCGGTACAGTAGTGGAACCTATGCTTTCTGATCAATGGTTTGTGAAGATGGAGGAGCTTGCAAAACCTGCAATTGAAGCGGCAAGGAGCGGCAAACTGCAGCATGTTCCCGAGCGTTTTGAGAAAACGTATCTTCATTGGTTGGAAGAGATCAGAGACTGGTGTATTTCAAGGCAGTTGTGGTGGGGACACAGAATACCTGCATATTATTGTCAGGAATGTGGCCAAATAATGGTTGCGGAGACAGAGCCGGATAGGTGCGATAAGTGTGGCAGTACAAATATAAAGCAAGATGAAGACGTTCTTGATACATGGTTTTCGTCAGCTTTATGGCCGTTTTCTACATTGGGATGGCCTGATGAAACTGAGGATTTTAAATATTTTTATCCGACAGATGTATTGGTTACAGGATACGATATCATATTTTTCTGGGTAGTCAGAATGGTATTTTCTGCACTGGAAACTACCGGTAAAGTACCTTTCAGACATGTATATGTACATGGGTTGGTTCGTGATGCTCAGGGAAGAAAGATGAGCAAATCTCTCGGAAACGGAATAGACCCTCTTGAGATAATAGACAGTTTCGGAGCGGATGCTCTAAGATTCATGCTGACCACAGGAATAACACCGGGAAATGATATGAGGTTTAAAACAGATAAACTGGAATCAGCGAGAAATTTTGCCAATAAGCTTTGGAATGCTTCAAGGTTTGTTATTATGAATCTCCAGGACAATAACGGTAGTTTTAAAAAGATGGCTGATCTTAAGAATATTGGTTTGTCGGATCTTCAGGATGAAGATAAGTGGATTATCTCAAGAGTTAATGATGCGGTGAAATACATCACTGAAACTATGGAAAAATTTGATTTGGCTCTTGCAGGTCAGAGAGCATATGATCTTATTTGGAATGAGTTTTGTGACTGGTATATAGAAATCGTTAAAGGAAGGCTTTATGGTGATGATGAAGGTGATAAGCAGATTGCCAGAGCAGTTCTGGTCAAGGTTCTTAAGGACATGCTCAGGCTTCTCCATCCGTTTATGCCGTATATAACAGAGGAAATCTGGACATATTTGCCTAAGAAGGAAACATCTGAAGATAATCCTGATAATTTCCTGATAAAAGAGAGCTGGCCTGTTTACAGCGAAACTTTCACATTCTCTGATGAGACTGAAAAGCTTGAGATGGCAATGGCTGTAATAAAGAGTATAAGAAATATCAGAGCGGAAGCAGATGCGGCTCCAAGCAAAAAGCTTCGTGCAGTGATTTTGTGCGCTGACGGGAAAGAAGAAGTTGTAAAAGCAGGGGAACGTTATATAGAAAAGCTTGCCAATATAACGGAGATAATATTTGCTAAAAGTAAAGCAGATGTTCCTGAAGAAGTAATGTCGGCAGTTGTGGCGGGAGCAGAAGTTTTCATCCCTCTTGATGATATTATGGACTATGCAGCAGAGCTTGAACGGCTTAAGAAGGAAAAGAAAAAGCTGGAAAGCGAAGTTAAGCGTGTAGTGGGCAAGCTGTCTAATGAAGGTTTTGTAAACAAGGCTCCGGAAAAAGTAATAAACGAAGAAAGAGAAAAGAAAATTAAATATGAGGAGATGCTGGCGAAAGTCTGTGACAGACTTACAGTTGTCGAAAAAAAGGTAAAATGATTGATGTTATAGATAAAATACATGAATTCAACAGATTCGGAAGCGTTCTCGGTCTTGAGCGAATGAATATACTTCTTGAGAAATTAGGAGACCCCCATAAAGATCTTAGAGTGATACATGTGGCAGGTACAAACGGTAAAGGTTCTGTCTGTAAATTTTTGGAGGAAGGACTTTCTTCCTGCGGCTACAATGTGGGATTGTATACCTCTCCTTTTATAGAATGTTTTAACGAACGAATACGACTGGGAGGGAAGAATATTTCGGATGAAGATCTTGAAGGCTTTTCAATGAAAGTTCTGTCTGCGGCCGAGGAAATGGTTGCGGAAGGAGATGATTCCCCTACAGAATTTGAGGTGGTAACAGCTGTAGCACTGCTGTATTTTGCTGAAAAGGAGGCGGATATAGTCATATTGGAGGTCGGACTGGGTGGTAAAGGTGATTCTACCAATGTTGTGGACAAGCCTTTGATATGTGCCATATGTTCTGTTTCGTATGATCATATGGACCGTTTGGGCAATACTATTGAGGAAATAGCTGCCGATAAAGCAGGGATAATCAAGCCATCGGTACCTGTGATATCCAATGTGGATAACCATGCTGCGGCTGCCGTCATAGCGCGTACAGCTTATGAGAAAGAGAGCCGTTTATATGATATATCGGATATAAAACCGGAGATATTTGACAAATCGCTTTTTAGGCAGTTTGTAACTATGGAGATTTATGGTACTGATTACAGTAATGTGGAGATATCCATGGTGGGCAGACATCAAAGCGAGAATCTTAAGACGGCGCTGTCTGTAATAGAAGTCCTCAGAAAATCGGGAGAGATAAAAGTTGAAAGATCTCTGTTGTATGAAGGAATGAAGAAAGCTGTTCAGCCGGGGCGTTTTGAGGTCTTGAAAAAAGGTTCTGAAGAAACAGGGACTCCTGTGGTGATAGTTGATGGTGCGCATAACGAAGCAGGAGCATATGCTCTGTGTGATACCATGAAGGAAAATTTTCGCGATAAGAAAATACTTCTGGTTACAGGTATGCTGGCTGATAAACAAACAGATAAGATTCTGAAAGCCTTTATAGATATAACTCATGACATAATAGCGACAGAGCCTGACAGCCCGAGGAAATTGAAGACTGATGAACTGGCTGCTCAAATAAGACGTATGGGGATAGAGCCTATTATCTCAGACGATGTTGAAGACAGCGTGAGACTGGCCATAAGCATATGGAAGAATTATGATGTTGTGTTGTTTGCAGGCTCCCTGTATCTGATAGGTCATGTTAGGAGGATGTTGAAAGATGAATGATAAAGGCAGCGCTAATAAAATATTGCTCTATTACAATGCATATTCGGGAAGCGGGGTATTTAAGAATAATCTTGATCACATAGTTGACAGGTGTCAGCAGGCTGGTTATCAGGTAGTGCCGGTAAGAGCTGCAAAAGGAATAGTTATAGATAACGTTCTGTCAGAGATAGATCAGAATCAGTTCAGTCGTATAATTGCAGCCGGCGGAGACGGTACGATGAACCTGTGTGTAAATGCCATGGTTAAATATGATATACATTTACCTCTTGCTATACTGCCGGCAGGGACAGCTAATGATTTTGCGTATTATTTTGAACTTCCTTCGGATATAGATTATCAGCTGGATATAGCTCTTGGCAATAAAACAACTAAAGCAGATGTAGGTGTTGTAAACGATAGATGTTTTATAAATGTGGCTGCTCTCGGAGCGCTTATAGATGTCAGCCAGAAGACGGATCCGAATTTGAAGAATGCTATAGGCACACTGGCTTATTATCTTAAAGCTGTTACGGAGATTCCTCAGATAAGAGCACTTCCTGTGAAATTGACTACTCCTGAGCAGGTGTACGAGGAAAATATTTATTTTATGGTAGTCATGAATGGCGAATCAGCGGGAGGTTTCAGAAAACTTTCACCTGAATCTAATATGAATGACGGAAAACTGGATGTCATAGCATTTAAGAAAATGCCTATTGTTGAGCTGGCACCGCTGCTGTTTGAAGTCGTTCACGGAAGACATCCCAATAATAAACATGTGCTTTATTTTCAGACGGATAAACTTACTATTGAGTCAGAGGCTGATATAAGTACAGATATAGATGGGGAACATGGAGAAAAGTTACCTCTTGAGTTCAGCGTATTGAATAAGAGGCTTGATGTTTTTGTATCCAAGGATACATGGAATTATGATTAGAATATAAAAAAGGGAGGAAAGAGATGAAAGATTTTAAGATATCAGTCACCGGAGATTATGAAAGATTAGTTCCGTTTTTTATTGAAAATGAACTTGAGTTTTCAGAAGATGAGCCGGTACCGACGGATCTTGTGAAATGCTGGAATATCATGGATGATGAAGGAGAGGATGGGGAACGAATTATAGGGGCTTTCGTATTGGCAAAGCGCGAAGGAGAATTCATAGTAGATGGTATTGCCATAGATCCCAAATACAGAAAATATCATTTAGGAAAAGCTTTGCTGGAGAAAGGCATAGAAGAGACTAAAAGGCTGGGAGGAAAACGCATATTTCTTGTGGCGAGAGCTCCCGGATTCTTCAGAAAGCAAGGGTTTGTAACTGTTCCGAGAGAAGATGCTCCAAACTTTTTTGAATGTCTTACATGTCCTCAATATGGTGTTTCATGTCATCCTGAGGTCATGAGACTCGATTTGTAGACAGTGATGCTTATATAAAATAAGAACAATGTATGTATAAAGTCCCCTTGCGGGTGCATATGATTTAATAGAATATGCCTGGAGGGGGATTTTTTAATGGAGAAATTAACGGAAGGAAATATGGCTTACTTATCCGGAAGAGTTTTATCTGAGCCTGTCTTCAATCATAAAACATACGGAGAAGCATTTTATCTGGTGATGTTGGGAATAATGAGAAAAAGCGGATATGAGGATGAGATAAGGCTGATTATATCGGAGAAACTTCTTGGAGGGCGCTCGCCTAAGGTTGGTGAACTGCTTGAGATTTCAGGTCAAATAAGGACATATAACAGAGAAGTTGACGGAAGAAGTAAACTGGAGGTAACTGTTTTTACAAGAAGAATGGAGTATTGCAGTGATGAAGAGTTTGAGTATGAGAATCATGTGGCCATCGAAGGCTTTATTTGCAAAGCTCCGGTGAGAAGGACATCTCCTCTGGGGCGAGAGATATGTGATCTGATGGTTGCCGTAAACAGAATGTATAACAAATCTGATTACATACCTACTATAGCGTGGGGGCGTAATGCAATTTACAGCGGGCAGCTTCAGGTGGGAGATAAAATAGCTGTAGAAGGCAGGATCCAGAGCAGGGAATACAGAAAATACAATGATGAAGGCGAACCGATAACCAAGACGGCATACGAAGTTTCTGTCATCAGGATGGAAGAGGTTTTATAGGGCACAGTCAAAATCTTTATATGATATAAAAAAAGCACTCGCAGAGACGGTATAGAATTCATATTACGTCTGAAGCGAGTGTTTTAATGTGAAACATATATGTAGAAAAGCCCAAATCCTTGATTTTAAGCCGTTTTAGATATATAATAAAGAGTCTGTAGCATGTTTAAAGCAGAGCTTGGATATTTTTAGAAAGTAATTAATAATATAGGTTTTGGATATTAAAATACAGAGGTGTTGCTGTGCGTTTAGAAAATTCTGCTAAAAATGTAAAAATTGCATGGATGATGCATATAGTGCATGTCTTTGGTCAGTTTATATCGAGAACTGTTATAATTATGGTTCTTTCGGTAGAATATGTAGGCTTGAGCGGTCTGTTCAGCAATGTTCTGTCGATGCTTTCTCTGGCAGAACTGGGAATAGGAGAGGCTATAGTGTTCAGCCTTTACGGTCCTATTGCAAGAGGGGAGAAAGATAAGATAAGTGTCATTATGACATTCTATCAAAAAGTTTATGTGGGGGTAGGGCTGTTTATCCTTATTGTAGGATGTTCCTTTACACCTGTGATAGAATATTTGATAAAGGGTGTTCCTGATATACCATATATACATGTGATATATGTAA
This sequence comes from Lentihominibacter sp., assembly GCF_046951855.1. Taxonomy (NCBI): domain Bacteria; kingdom Bacillati; phylum Bacillota; class Clostridia; order Peptostreptococcales; family Anaerovoracaceae; genus Lentihominibacter; species Lentihominibacter sp. The sequence goes on from NZ_JBKTXS010000002.1 coordinate 74,780, forward strand.
TGTACGTAATGAATTCTGCTATGTCATATTTCTTTTCATACAGGGCTACATTTATAAAAGCAAATCAGAAGAATTATATAGTTACGATAAACGATGAGATATTTAATATAGCTTCTATAATAATAAGGTCAATACTTCTGATAATAACTAAGAATTATCTGTTGTTTATGGGGCTTGGAATAATTATTTTGTTTTTGCAAAATGTAAATATTACTTTGATAGCAAATAAAAAATATCCGTATCTTAAACATAAATCAAAAGAGAAAATGCCTAAGGAAATATTTCAGCAGATCAAGAAAAACACTGCGGCAATGATTCTTCATAAAATAGGCAGTATAATTGTTTTTGCAACAGATAATATGATAATTTCTAAATTTCTTGGTCTTGTGAGTGTTGGCTTATATTCTAATTACTATACGTTGACTAGTGCTCTTACGTCTTTTGTGAATAAATTCTTTACAGGAATATCTGCCAGTGTGGGTAATCTGGCTGTTTCAGAGGATGTTGAGAAACAGGAGAAAACCCTGTTCCAAATACTTTTTATGAATTTCTGGATGTATACCTTTTCCTGTTGCGGATTGTTTGCTCTATTGAATCCTTTTATAGGAAATATTTGGCTTGGAGGAAAGTACACGTTTGGCATGGCTGTAGTTTTTCTTCTCGTCTTTAAAGATTATCTGACTGGAATGAGGAAGACGGCACAAACCTTTAAAAATGCTAAAGGTCTGTATTGGTATAATAAATACATGCCTCTTTATGAGTCACTCATAAACCTGATACTATCTGTAATTTTTGTAAAATTCATAGGAATAGCAGGCGTCATGATAGGGACTATCATCAGTTCGCTTACGACATGCGTATGGATAGAGCCTCATGTTCTGTACAAGTATGGTTTTAAAAAAAGTGCTAAAGAGTACGTAAAAAAATATATTGAATATATGATAGTTTTTCTTATAGCCGTATTTCTTTGTTTGGGAGCATGTAAAGGAATTGATATAGCGTTTGGTGGAGCAGGGGATTTACGTTCGGCTAAAGCTATAGGTGTGTTTGCTGTTCAATTTATATTTACAGTGATTATTTCTAATGGATTTTTATGGCTTATTTACAGAAAAAGTGATAATTATAAATATTTGTTGAATGTTGTAAAGAAAAAGGTTTTAAAAAAATAGTATTATGAATTTTTTGCAAAGAATAAGAGGTTTAATAAGTTCGGTATGCTTCATGATTTTTAACAGATTATGCTGTGTTTTCATACCTTTGAAATCAGATCAGGTTCTTTTTTTGGCAGAGACACATAAAGGGCTAAATGGCAACTTAAAAGCAGTGTATGATTATCTCGACAACAGTAGACATGATTTACACCTCGTATCGTATACAAAGGGAGATAGAAGAGAAAGACACGGTATAAAAGCGGTACTCAGTATATGGAAAGCAATAAGTGTATCGGGATATATTTTTTTGGACGATTTGTATACGGCAACTTCTCATATGAAAGTCAGAAGAGGACAGGAAATTATACAGCTGTGGCATGGAGCAGGAGCATATAAAAAATTCGGTCATAGCAGAAAGGATCTACATGTTAATGTTAGTGGGAAAATGCGTGTTCATAAAGGGTATAAAAAATATACTAAGGCGATTGTAAGCGGAAGCAGAATAGCGTGGTGCTATTCGGAGGCCTTCGGAATGGATGAGGGGAAGATATATGCAACTGGTTCTCCCCGGATGGACGAGCTGTTTGATAATAAATATGTAAAAGATACAAAAGAACGGTTTCTGGAACAATATCCGGAATTGAAAAATAAAAAAATAGTATTGTTTGCACCTACATATAGGGGAACTCATGTGAGAGATGCTGATTATGGATTTGAGCAAGCAAACTTAAATCAACTTATAAAACGTTTAGGCGATGATTATGTTATATTGACAAGATGGCATCCGGCTCTTAAAAATAATGTAAAAAGAGGAATAGCTGTAGTAAAATGCTGTGATTTTGGAGAACGTATAATAGATTTTACTGATTATGAGGATGTAAATGATCTTCTTATAGCATGTGATATTATGATTACAGATTATTCATCTATAATATTTGATTATTTTCCTCTTGACAAACCGATAATATATTTTGTATACGATAAAGATGACTACGCAGGGGACAGAGGTCTTTATTACAGTTTCGATAAATATTTGTTCGGAAGAGTGTCAGAAGATTTTGAGAGTCTTGTAGAATCTGTTAAAGCTGAGGATTTATGTAGAGAAAAACGCGAGGATTTTTATAATTTATTTTTAGATGGTTGTGATGGTCATTCAACAGAGAGGGTTTGCAGATTGTTATGGAACGTGAAACAATAAAAGATGGACGGGAAAAAATGCCGATATGGCTGAATGTGTCGGAAAATATTATCATTATATCTGCGATGCTTATATTCACATTGAACTATACAGTTATCGGTATAGTAAGGGGAAGTATATTTTCTCCTTTAAAAAATCTTATTATGTTGGCATTATTTGTGTTGTTCATATATCGTTTTATTACAGTATCTAAGCAGCAAAGAAAGAGATGGTTCACTGACAGATTCTTATATGTACCTTCGGCTGTTTGGCTGATATTATTTTTTGCTGTCAGATGTCTATGCTTTGCTGTGGAAGATTTTCAGTATGGCGTTTTAAGAGAGATATTTTTTGAATTTGTTTTTCTCGTTGTTATATGTGGATGGACTGTGGGAAGGCAGGTAAAAGTCGAATTACTTGCATTTGTTTTTTGTGCTGTCAATTTTATTGTGAATATTGCTAATACATATTGTGTTCATATCCTGGATATCAGTTTTCAGGAAGGAACATCAGAAGGAGGCTTGCTGAAATTTCTTACCGGACTAAGTACATATTATGATGCAGGTGCATCAGGATATAATAATGCAATCTTGTACAGCAATCCTAATTCAGCCGGTATAATGACAGGAATGGCTATACTGCTGAGTTTGCTTTTTATAAAGAAAAGAAAATATATCCCTATAATGACGTTATACTGGATATATTCTTTATATGTTTTATGGAAATACGATTCACGGGGAGCTATACTTAGCTTTGTGGTATCTCTTATCTGTATTTTGCTCATGAAAGCATTTAGGTTCTTTACCCCTAAAAGGCTTGTTGCGATTTGTCTTATAGCAAGTTCAATGGCAGCAGTATTTATATATGGATATATAGCATACAATATGAATGATAATGATAGGACTCTGTCATCTTCTGAGGAAAAGATAAATAGTTTGAGTACAGGACGATACATTATATGGCAGGACTGCTATATTTCCCATAGTGATAAATGGGCTTTGGGTACAGGTAGTCCTACATTGGAAAAGGATGAAAGGAACGAATATCTAAAAAGTCAATATATAAGCAATTATGGGACCGAAGAAGGATATCTGCCGACGACCTTTAGTGTTCATAATGGGTATCTGGCTACGATATTTATAACAGGATGGATAGGATTTGGGCTGTTTATGATAATAATGCTTGATAAAATACGGAAAGCCAGAGCCCTGTCTGCGAGAAGTACGCACAATATGGTACTGGCATCAACGGTAATTTTTGCTTTTATGGTAAGCAATTTTGAAGCTCTTCTGGTTACCAGCAGATATTATACTATACTGATGGTATTTATAATATTGGCATGGGGTTCCGATAGTGCTGATGAAAGTGAGAGGACGTTAAATGCAGTTTGAGAACAGTAATCGTTTTGTCAAATTTAATAAAGCAATAGCATATGTACTTATAATAATTTTTTTGTCTGTAGCATGTGGACTTGCGGCTATAAGTGGGTCTCATTCCTTTACCAATACCTATGATTCAGGCAAGGTATGCGATACTACTATAGGTACAGGATATAATGTGCTTAGCCCTGGGACTGATGACAGCTATTTCTGGATAAGTACTTCTGATGAACCTTTTGCATGGAATTATATCTATATGGATATAAAAGATGCGAATTTTGACAAAGCTTCACTTGAGATACAGGGGTATGATGAAAACAAACAAGTGGGACGTCCCATGGTTCGGGAAATAGAAGAAGGATATAATGAAATCAAAATTGACGGAGACGAATGTAGCTCTTTTAAGGTAAGCTTATCGGATGATGAATCAATATCATTTACGGTAAAATTTATTGAACTGAGAGAGAGCAAATGGTTTTTTTCCATGAGCAAATATCTTCGTTATGTAGGTGCTTTCATAATTACGTTTGTTTTGATAAGCGGGACAGTCATATTGATACTTAGAAGGAAGAAGTTAAAGATAGATTGGTACGGGCCTATAGATTTTCTTCAGGACATTTATCTGTCTTTTGGAAATAGATTTGTCACACTTTCTTTAAAAGTTCCGCGAAAAGTGAAGTCGGCATTGAGAATAGCGGCACTTATTTTTTGGATGTTCTGGATAATGTTTATTTATAATACAGGCAAGTATATGCTTACGGCATATTTCAAATATAATGTGGCGATATTCTGTGTGCTTATGCTGCTTATAGCAGTCAGCATGATAGAAAAACCTCTTGAAAAGAAAGACTGGAACAGACCAGTGGTTCATGCATGGCTCTGGCTCAGCATTTGTATGTGTGTATCGGAATTTTTTATAAGCAAAAGATTTTGCATGATAGGTTATGTTAACCTCACTGTGCTGGGTTTTTATTATTTCACATGGGATAATTTAACAGATAAAGCTAAGGTGATTAAGGAGATCATAACAGCATTTAAAATAGCATTTTTAATTTCTGTATGTTTCACATTGCTGTGCAGACCGAGGGGTGAACTTGGCGGGCTTGTAGGTCATACATGGAATCCTAATATATATGGTATATTCTGCGCAATAGTGCTGATGGGATTTTTAGCATCTATAAGGAATCATATTATAAATCGAAATTATAGATTGGTGTTTGCGGCAGATATGGTAGGATCGATGGTATCATTGTCATTTGTATTGCTGGCAGGTTCCAGAGCGGGATTTATACTCGCTGTACCGGGGTTGATATTTTTTCTGGCGGAATATGTGTCGATGATTACAAGTGGCGCTGTTAAACCGGTGAAAGGCATTTTATCGGCAGTTGCCATTGTGGTCATGTTTTATTGTATTCATATACTCTGTGCATGGGCAACAGTTAATCTTCCGATAGTACAGGTCGTATTTTCGTGGGATAGCCAGCCTCCCAATGAAGCGATGCAGGCCATAATATCCATAGGTATGGAAGCGCCGTCTATTCAACGTATAGCCTTTGACGAAAGGGTTACGTCGTTTCTGACAGCGAGAAATCTTTATTGGATGGAATACTTGAGAGAAATAAACTTTTTTGGGCACGAATATTATCCTATAATCTGGGGAGGAGCAAGATATCCTCATAACGGTATTCTGGGAATAATTTACAGATATGGTATACTTACTGCAGTTCCATACATTATCATGTTTATAAATGTATGTGTAATATCTTTTAAAAGATATTTACGGGAAAGAAAAGAAACGTCGCCTGCATTTTATTTTTGGATATGTGCCATAGGAATTTCCCTGTGCATGTTGGTCGAAAATTTTGAGCGTCCATTTTTGGCAACGGAATGGCTGTGGTGGTACTGGTGTCTTGGAGCTGTATTTATAAAAAAAGATAATGAAGGTGATTTGCGCCGGGAGGAATGATTATGGTATATGGAGTGATTTTAGCCGGAGGAATAGGCAGCAGAATGGGCAGTGTGGAAAAACCAAAACAGTTTATAAATATAGGCGGAAAGCCTATAATAATACACACTGTGGAAAAGTTTATGATGATTAGCAGATTTGAGAAAATCATAGTGCTTTGTCCAGAGGATTGGATCGAGTATACAGATGAGATTATCAGCAAATATATAAAAAACAGAGAAAAAATAGTTGTTCTAAAAGGTGGGGATACTCGAAACGAGACTTTGATGAATGCTGTAAAATATATTGATGAGAAAGGTGTACTGGATGATGAGACTGTTATTGTAACGCATGATGCAGTCAGACCTTTTGTGACCACCAGGATATTAAAGGATAATATTGAATCTATGGATTTTTGTGATGCTTGTGATACTGTGGTTGCTGCTACTGATACCATTGTTGAATCATTCGACGGGCAAACTATATCTCAGATACCTGACAGAAAGTTTTTGTATCAGGGGCAGACACCTCAGACATTCAAAGCAAAAAAACTGTGGGAACTTTATGAAGCTCTGACAAAAGCAGAGAAAGACATACTTACAGACGCTGCTAAGATATTTGCTATCAAGGGTCAGAAGGTGCATCTTGTCAGTGGGGAAACGTATAACATCAAAATAACATATCCATATGATATTACTGTAGCGGAAGCACTGATAAAGAAGGAGATTTAGGTGGAAGATAATTATGTTAAATACTATATATAGGTTAGTTAAACCGAGAAATTTTGAGATTGAATTTGAAGAGATAGATCTTAATGATGATGTAGTCATAGTAAGACCTTCTTTTTTGAGTATATGTAATGCTGATCAGAGATATTATCAGGGAAAAAGAGCGCCGGAAGTACTTAAAAAAAAGCTTCCAATGGCATTAATCCATGAAGCCGTAGGTGAAGTGGTTTATGACAGCAGAGAAGAATTTGATGTGGGTCAGAAGGTTGTGATGATACCTAATACGCCGTTTGAAAAAGATAGTGTCATTGCGGAGAATTATTTGAGAAGCAGTAAATTCAGAGCCAGTGGATTTGATGGCTTTATGCAGGACAATGTGGCCATGAGGAGAGACAGGCTTATAGAACTACCTGACAATATTGACCTAAGAGTCGGAGCATTTATAGAGATAATATCAGTAAGCTATCATACAGTGCAGCGGTTTTTGAAATTCAGTCATAGGCGAAAAGATTCCATTGCTATCTGGGGAGATGGGAACCTTGCGTTTCTCGTTTCCATAATACTTAAACACGAGCTGCCTGATGTAAAACTTTATATTATGGGTATTCATGATGATAAAATGGCAGGTTTCGTATTTGCAGAAGATACTTTTCATGTAAATGAAATTCCGGAGAACATGACATTTGATCATGCTTTTGAATGTGTAGGCGGTCAGGGCTGCGAAATGGCTGATAATCAGATAATTGATTATATAAGACCGGAGGGATCCATTGCTTTAATGGGTGTAAGTGAGAATAGAGTCCCTCTCAATACGAGAATGGTACTCGAAAAGGGATTAAAAATTTTTGGAAGCAGCAGATCCGGCTATGAGGATTTTAAAAATACTGTTGAATTTTTATCACAGAATGATAAAGCAGCGCAGCTTATTGCCAATTTGATAGATTCTGTAATAGATGTAAGATCTGTAGAAGATATGAATAGAGCCTTTGAATCTGATATAAAAAAGGCCGGAGGAAAGACTATCATGAAGTGGAATGTATAGAAAAGAGGAGATGAAACGGTGCCTGAAATTTCTGTAATTATACCTGTTTATAACCTTGAAAATGATATATGCCAAATGCTTATGTCGGTAAAAGGTCAAAGCTTCAAAGATTTTGAAGCGATAGTGATAGATGATGGAAGCTCAGATCATTCCTATGAAAGGATGTGTTCTGTTTTATCAGATGACAATCGTTTTAGGATATTCAAACAGGAAAATTATGGGGTATCTGCTGCAAGAAACAGAGGAATGGAGCTGGCGCAAGGGAAGTATATAATATTTTTTGATGGAGATGATCATATTCCTCAGAAATCCCTTGAAAACATGTATGCTTCAATAGTTTCAGATAACTTTGATATGACAGTAGGAATTATGACAACCTATAATTACGGAAAAGCTTCTGTAAATCGCCAAAGTAAGGCTCTGTCAAAAAAAAGAAAAATAGATCCTGATGATATAAATTTTATAAATACGTGGTCTCAGTGCAATAAAATGTACAGATTATCATTTTTAAGAGATAACGGTGTGAAATTTATGGATGTAAAAGTTGCTGAGGATGGACATTTTTTGTTTCAGGTTTTGTCAGCAAGTCCTCGTATATGCGGTTGTAAGCATATAGTTTATGATTATATCAGACGTCCTTTTTGGCAAGGTGAACATACTGCATCCAAGAAGGTGGGAATAAAGTATTTGGATGACAGAAAACGTGTATATAAAGACATACTGAAGTTTTCAGAACAAATAACTGAAAATCAGACTGACACAAAAAAAATCGAATACAAAGACAGGCTTGTTACAAGATTTATAAGTGGAGGTATAATACAGGCTTTTTATAGAAGAATATGGCGGTGTGAAAATGTAGAATCTGCACTTTCAGATACATTGTTATTATATCGCCCCATGCTTTCCCAAGATGCATGGGAAGATATTGTAGAAAAAGACTGGGATATAGTTCCTGATAAGAGACTTACAAAAGAAGATAAGCTGAAGGAAGATATAATGGTAGAGCCGCTTATATCGGTAGTTATTTCATCTGGCATGGATAAAGCGGGCTTGGATCTTTCAGTGGAAAGTTTATATAATCAGGAATTTCCTTCTTTTGAAGTTATTATGACTAAAGAAGATTTTGACAGGATGGCAGAGAGTTTTAAAGAGATGTCTAATATCGTTGTTACGGATGCGGAAAATATTGATCGTAATGAGCTTCTAAGGGATGTTAAAGGGCGATACATCTATTTTATTAATGAACCTGTTATTCTTGATATCCATACATTTAAAAAGATGGCTGATAAACTTCGAAATAATGACAAACTGGATTTTATTTCAGTATATATGAGAGGATTTTATTTTGGTGATCTTTGCAAGAATGACAGAATCAACATTCGTATAAATTTAATAGATGCTATATTTGGCTATGGTGACAGAGAGCGGTTTGAAAAAATGACAATAAATGTATTGGACAATTCTTTTACAAATAAACTTTTCAGGAAAGACGCCTTAGATGGATTGAGGTTTTCAGGTGATGATATCTCTGATATAGATAAAATATATAAGGAACTTAGATTTGAAAAAAGCCGCATAACATCAGTACTGACACCACTAACGGATAAAGATTTTATAATGCGTTCCTGCAGAAAAGTGAGCAGAACTGTAATCAGGAAAAATTATATTAAAAACAGAGTTTTAGAATATTTCGCGGGAAAAGGAATAAAAAAATTTTTAAGAGGTATTTTGAGAAGATGATAAATATGTCTGTCCAAAGATTGTATAGGTTCATTTTCGTAGGTATCATCAATACTATATTCGGAACGTCTGTAATGTTTTGTCTTTATAATTTTCTGGGGTGCTCATATTGGATATCATCAGCGGCAAATTATATTTTTGGTAGTATACTCAGTTATATACTGAACAAGAGATTCACATTCAGACATAAAGGCGGTGTAATGGCAAGCGGAGTAAAATTTGCTGTGAACATAGTGGTGTGCTATTTTATCGCTTATGGAGCGGCAAAACCAGCTGTAGCATGGCTTGCAGTGGGTGCATCTGTCAATATGAGGGAAAATATAGCAATGTTTACGGGGATGTGCATATTTACTGGCCTTAATTATTTGGGGCAAAGATTTTTTGTGTTTGGAGGAAAAATCATGGATCATAAAAGATTATATGAAAAGTGGGTAAACAGTCCGCATCTTGATGACAGTGATAAAAAAAGACTTTTAAAGATGTCGGATGAGGAAATCTATGAAGCTTTTTACAAAAGACTCAGCTTTGGAACTGCAGGCATGAGAGGAATAATGGGGCTGGGGGCTAACCGTATAAATAAATATACGATAAGAATGGCAGCGAAAGGGCTGGCAGACCTTCTTGGAGAGGGATCCAAAGTAGCTATAGCCTATGATACAAGAAACAATTCAAAATATTTTGCCCAAGAGGCGGCAAGAGTGCTGGCTGCCGCCAATATAAAAGCATTTATTTTCGATAGATATTCACCTGTACCGCTTCTTTCCTTTGCGGTAAGAAATATGAGATGTGATGGAGGTATAGTGATAACAGCAAGTCATAATATGCCTGTGTATAATGGATTTAAAGTTTACGACAGTACGGGATGTCAGCTTGACAGCAGCCTTGCGCATAAGATCTCCGAAAGTGTGGAAAACATGAAGGATGAACTTGACGTAGCTGTAGCGGATTTGGAAGATTGCAATATCAGTTATATTGGACAGGATGTGGTAGACAGATTCATGGATGCGGTACTGCAATGCAGAGTACAGGTTGATGAGAAAGCGATGGACGCTCTGAAAATCGTATACACACCTATTCACGGCTCGGGAAGAGATTATGTTCTTGAAACTTTAAAAAGATGCGGTTTTGGTGATGTTACTCTTGTATGTGAGCAGGCAGATTACAACGGGGATTTTCCTACTGTCAAAAAACCGAATCCTGAAGAAAAAGCAGTTTTTCATATAGCGGAAAAGATAGCTATGAATATTGATGCAGATGTAATAATAGGAACTGATCCTGACAGTGACAGAGTAGGCGTTGGCATAAGGCATAATGAGGAGATTGTCTATTTGTCGGGCAATCAGATAGGAGTACTTTTTGCAGATTTTTTAGGGAGAATGAGACCGTCAAAAGGGAAATTTCTGATAACGTCTATAGTTACAGGGGATATGGGACCTGATGTGGCTGAAAGCTACGGAGTAAGTACGATACGGACTTTCACGGGATTTAAAGATCTGGCTGCGGAGATGAATAAGCTTAAAGATAGTGAAATCTTTATGGCGTATGAAGAAAGTTATGGGTATCTTTTGGGAACTCATATAAGGGATAAGGATGGAATTTCTTCTTCTATGCTTATGTGCCAGATGGCAGCTTATTGGAAGCAGAAGGGATTCACACTTATAGATGTCCTTAATCAGTTGTTCGGCGAATACGGATATTATATAGATGATCAGAGTTCTTTTGTGTTTGAGGGTGCTAAAGGAGCAGAAAAAATATCAGCGATAATGAGATTTTTAAGAAATAAAGGAGAGTCTGTATTTTCAGATATCGAGGAAGTAAAAGAAGTCCTTGATTACAGTAAAGGTGCAGAAGGCCTTGCTGAGGCAAATGTACTCAAATATATATTCAGGGACGGATCATGGCTTGCCGTAAGACCTTCAGGTACAGAGCCCAAGATAAAATTTTACTGCTGTGTAAAAGGCAACGATCGTTTAAAATCAGCAGATATCCATGACAAACTTAAAGACAAGGTAAAAAAATTAACAGATGAGATATGAAATGAAAATAAAAGATGAATTTTCACATAACTTTCATAGCTAAAACCTCCGCTTTTATTGATTTACTGGCATCCTGTTGGTATAATGGTCAGTGATGTGAAAGGAGCAAATGAATGAGTGATGACAAAGGCAGAAGAGATTACGGCAGCACATCAGGAAGAAGACAGAATAAAAATAATGAACAGCGTGCCAAAGAGCAGGCTTATCAGGAATATTTAAGGCTGAGAGAAAATAGAAGCAGCGACAGGGGACATTATGTGAAAGATGATGACCTGTATGGAGCGTATATTCAGTCAGGAAAGTCAGGCGGAAATAAAGGGACAAGCCGCGGAAGCAGTCTATCGGGAAACGATTATTACGTGTCTGAGAGCAAAAGAGCGAGGCGATCGGATATAAATTCAGAACCTTACAGGAGCGGAAGTTCTGTAGATAATACTCCTTATGGCAATTCGCAAATGAGGAAACAAAGGCATCGCGCCGATCTTGAACGTGAGAGATATCTTGAAGAACGCGCCAGAGGTAAGAAGAGTATAGCAAGGCCGGGCAGAAAGAATAAAGATGATATGGACATAATGTCCGGCGATGAAAAAAAGGCAGCGGGAAAATTCGGTAAAAGACGAAAAAACGGAAGAGGCTTAAAGGTAGCATTATTAGTTGTTCTCATATTGGTTTTGGGAATAGGAGGGGTTATAGCGGCGGGTTTTACTGTTGTAAAGAACACTCTTGATAATGTAGGGCGTGTTGAGCTTGATCCGGATATGATAGGAATAAATCCTCAAGTGGATTCGGATCTTCGGAATTACAGAAATATAGCTTTGCTGGGTATAGATGCCAGAGATATGACAAATGATCAGGATGTGCGAAGTGATGCTATTATAGTGGCCAGTATAAATAAAGAAACAAATGAGATAAAGATGTTTTCCGTATATCGTGATACATATCTTGATCTCGGTGATGATGTGGGATTGGACAAGGTCACACATTCATATTATTATGGAGGGCCTACAAAAGTCCTTTATTCTCTCAATAAAAACCTTGATCTTAATATAAAAGAAGTAGTGGTAGTGAACTGGAAGTCAGTAGCAGATACTGTCGATGCCCTGGGGGGGCTTGATATAGAAATACAGGAATCAGAAATAAATGAGATGAATAAATATATACAGGACACCTATAAGAATATAGGCGGATCCAATGCTAAAATTGAGTCGGCGGGTATGCAGACTTTGAACGGCAATCAGGCGGTTACATATGCCAGAATAAGAAAAGATGCTGTTACGGGTGATTTCAGAAGAAATGAAAGAATGAAGATAGTAGTACAGGCGGCCTTTGAAAAAGCTAAATCCATGGATACCAAGGCGCTTAAGAAAATTTCAAATGAAATTCTTCCCGATATAAAAACCAATATGACATCAGCAGACATGATGGGAATGATCATGAAGCTGACATCATATAAAATGACTGACAGTGTTGGATGGCCTTACGACCACAGTGATTGGAACAGCGGTGCTTATTATAATATCCCGACTACACTTAAAAGCAACGTAAGCCGGCTTCATGAGGAATTCTTCGGACAGGAGGATTATGAGCCTACGCAGGATGTTCAAAGTATCAGTGAAAGCATATCTGTTAGAACAGGGTATTATTAAAAAGAAAGGTAATGTATATGAAAGATAAGACATCTCTTGTGATACTATTCGGCGGAGAATCGTCGGAACATGAAGTTTCGTGTGTATCGGCAGCATCATTGCTTGAACATGTGGATAAAGAAAAATATCATATAAATACCATAGGCATTACAAAGGAGGGGAACTGGTTTTTGACACGTTCCCCTATTGTTAATATTGATAGTGGCTTATGGGAAAAGGATAAAAATAATAAAAAAGCTTTTATAGTTCCCGATAAAAGTGTTGGCGGGGTGATGATCCAAGAGGATGATAAATCTTTTAGCATTCTTAAAGCAGATGTCATATTCCCGGTTCTTCACGGAAGAAATGGTGAAGACGGTACTATTCAGGGGCTTTTACAGCTTTCAGGGATTCCTTTCGTAGGCTCGGGTGCTGCCGCTTCATCTGCATCTATGGATAAAGCGATAACAAAGGCTATAATAAATCAGAGTTCGATTGTGGATCAGGCGAAGAGCTTAGTTGTATATAAAAGTCTCTGTGAAAAAGATGCCGATAAAGAGCTTGACAGCATAGAAAAGTTTTTTGATTGTAAATTTCCTCTGTTTGTAAAACCTGCCAATGCAGGTTCATCTGTAGGAATAAGTAAAGTAAAAACATCGGAAGCTCTTCCGGAAGCTTTAGAAAAGGC
>NZ_JBKTXS010000002.1:88300-124612 GCF_046951855.1 Lentihominibacter sp.
TAGAACAGGCGTTTTGCGAAGATCAAAAAGTGCTTTTAGAAGAAACTATAATAGGAAGGGAAATAGAAGTTGCAGTTCTGGGAAATGAATATCCTGAAGCTTCATGTATAGGTGAGATTTTTGCGGCCAATGAATTTTATGATTATAATGCAAAATATGAAAATAATCAATCAAAGACAGCTATAGTTAAGGATCTTACTGCTGAAAAGGAAGCTGAGATCAGGAGTAAAGCTGTGAGAATATATCAGGCAATGGGGTGTGAAGGCCTTGCAAGAGTGGATTTTTTCCTTCAAGAAGATGGAAGGGTAGTATTTAATGAACTCAATACATTGCCGGGATTTACCCATATAAGTATGTATCCTAAACTTTGGGAAGCTTCCGGCATACCATATGATAAACTTATAGATAGATTGATAACACTTGCGCTTGAGAAATACCACGGATAAGAGGAGAAGAAGAAATGGCAAAAGAAAAAATAAATTTTGAAGATGAACAGGTTAGATTATGTTACAGACATACTACATCACATATAATGGCTCAGGCTGTGAAAAAACTTTGGCCTGATGCAAAATTGGCGATAGGGCCTGCCATAGATAACGGTTTTTATTATGATTTTGATATGGAACATAAGCTTAATGATCAGGATCTTTTGAAAATACAAAAGGAAATGAAAAAGATAATACAGGCTAATTATCCTTTGGAAAAGTTTGTCCTTCCCAGAGAAGAGGCTGTAGAACTCATGAAGGCGAAGGGAGAGGTATATAAAGTAGAGCTTATAGAAGACCTGCCTGAGGATGAAACGATTTCTTTTTATAAGCAGGGAGATTTTGTGGATTTGTGTGCAGGGCCTCACATGGAAAAGACCGGACAGATTAAAGCTGTGAAGCTTCAGAGTGTCGCGGGAGCTTACTGGAGGGGTGATTCCAGCAGGCCTATGCTCCAAAGAATATACGGAACATGTTTTCCGAGCCAAAAGGAACTCGATGAGTATCTGGCTAAACTTGAAGAAGCCAAAAAAAGAGACCATCGCAAAATAGGAAAAGAGATGGATTTATTTGCTCTTTATGAAGAAGGTCCGGGATTTCCGTTTTTTATGCCTAACGGTATGATAATAAGAAATGAGCTGGAGAACTTTTGGAAGACTGAACATAGAAAAAGAGGATATGAGGAAATCAAGACGCCGTTAATTCTCAATGAACATCTTTGGAGAACTTCAGGACATTGGGATCACTATAAAGACAATATGTATTTTACCAAAATAGATGATGAGGATTATGCAATAAAGCCTATGAACTGTCCGGGATCCCTGTTGGTGTACAAAAGAAAAATGTGGTCTTACAGGGATTTTCCTGTAAGAATGGGTGAACTGGGGCAGGTGCACCGGCATGAACTTTCAGGGGCTCTTCACGGGCTTATGAGAGTGAGAACATTTACGCAAGATGATGCTCATATATTTATGCTTCCGGAGCAGATAAAAGACGAAGTGATTGGAGTCGTAAAGTTTATAGACGATGTATATAAAATGTTCGGGTTTACCTACCATATAGAGCTTTCCACAAGACCGGATGATTCCATGGGAACAGATGAAGAATGGGAAACGGCGGAAACAGCTCTCAGAGAGGCGATGGAGTTTATAGGAGTTCCTTATGTGGTAAATGAAGGGGATGGAGCTTTTTATGGGCCTAAGCTTGATTTTCATCTTGAGGATTCTATTGGAAGGACGTGGCAGTGTGGGACTATACAACTCGATATGCAGATGCCTCAGCGTTTTGATATAACATATGTAGGGCCGGATGGTGAAAAGCACAGACCGGTGATGATACACAGAGTTATATTTGGTTCAATTGAAAGATTCATAGGAATTCTTATTGAGCATTTTGCCGGGAAATTCCCTCTTTGGCTGGCTCCCGTACAGGTAAAGCTTCTCACTGTAACGGAAAAGTTCACAGACTATGCGCTGAAAATAGCCCAGCAGTTTGAAGAGGCGGGACTGAGAGTCAAGGCCGATATCAGAAATGAAAAGATAGGCTATAAGCTGAGAGAAGCGAGAAATGAAAGAACTCCGTACATTTGTATTATAGGTGAGAGAGAAGTAGAGGCGGGAAATCTAACTGTTCGCTCAAGCAAAGCCGGAGAACTCGGTGAAATGTTCCCAGGTGAGCTTCAGGAAAAGCTTCTTCAGGAGATCGCTGATAAAAGTATTTGATGATACAGTCATTAATTGTGATCTCGGAAGTGTTGAAAAAGGAAGACTATGATGGATAACGGAAATTTTAACGAAAGAAAGAATCTGGGCGAAGGTTCAGAGCAGTCTACTCCTATAACTGCGAGAGACGCATGGCATAAAAAGCTATACGGCAGATGTGATGCTGAGGCCGCAGAAGCTTCCGGAACGCTTGGCGGTTCTCAGACTGTATATTATGGCAAAACACCGCGCAAATGGTCCGGAGGAAAGAAGGCCTTATTGCTGTTTGGATGCATTCTGGCTGGAGTTTTGCTCCTTGGCTGTATCACAGCTGCTTTCAGAGGAGTGAATCCGGATCATGAGCGAGGAGATATAAGTGGGGCTTCCGGCGTAAGAGGTTCTCATATAGGAGTTCTTTATATAGAAGGGACTATAAGTGAAGACAGCGGTACCTACAGTCATCAGTATGCACTTGATGCAGTTGACGGTATGATGAACAATAAAAGCAATAAAGCTTTGATGTTATTTGTCAATACTCCCGGAGGTGGAGTGTATGAAAGCGATGAGCTTTATCTTAAGATAAAAGAGTATCAGGAATATACAGAAAGACCTGTATATGCTTATTTTGCATCTCAGGCGACTTCAGGAGGGTATTATGTATCGTCATCGGCAGATAAGATCATAGCTAACCGAAACTGTTGGACAGGGTCTATAGGAGTTACCATAGGGACTCTTTACGATATATCAGGTCTGCTTCAGAAGTATGGTATAAAAACTGAGACAATAACATCGGGAGCTAATAAGGCGATGGGAGATATTACAGTTCCGATGAGCGACCAGCAAAGAAATATATTTCAAAGTCTTGTAGACGAATCTTATGATCAGTTTGTATCTGTTGTAGCGCAGGGAAGAAATCTTGATACAGATTATGTTAAAACCATTGCAGACGGCAGGATTTATACTGCTAAACAGGCAGAGAGCAATAAACTGATAGATGACATAGTAGGGACATATGATGAGGCCGTGGAGGAAATGATTTATGACTGTGGTCTCGTTGGCTGCGATATTTATGAATTTCGTTATCAGCCGCAGCAAAGTCTGTTTTCGGGATTTGTTGAGAGTGTAGATAAATTTACGGAGGCGTTATCCGGGAACAGTGATATTAATGCCATAACTGATTTTTTAAACGATAGTAATCAGCTTCCACTGCAGTATATGTGTGAGGAGATAAAATAAATGAAGAACGCAGTAAAATCAATGATTGTAGCTGTTATCACTATGCTGACGGTGATGTTTGGGAGTTTTGTAAATATTAGTGTTTTTACAGTATCTGCTGCAGATGAGAAGAGTGACTCGATGACCGGTGCCAGTAAGGTATCGGTCATTTTTACTCATGATATGCATTCACATATGGATGGAGACAAGAATGAAGAAAATGGGAGAATAATTGAGACAGGGGGTTTTGGCAGGCTGAGTACTGTCGTGAAGAATATAAAGGATACATATCCTGAGAGTTTTCTTTTAGATGGAGGCGATTTTTCTATGGGAACATCGTATCAGACAATATTTTCAGAAGAGGCTCCTGAATTGAGAATGATGGGATATTTAGGGTTTGATGCTACGACTTTGGGAAATCATGAATTTGATTACAGAGCAGAAGGTCTTGCATCTATGTTAGAAGCAGCGGTTTTATCAGGCGATGATATTCCCATGATTCTGGCAGCTAATATTGACTGGGAGGCAACTGTAAGAGATTCAGAACTTAGGGAGAATGCCGAAAAACTAAAAAAAGCATGCAGTGACTATGGCGTTTCGGATTATGCTGTAATAGAACACAATGGAGTAAAAGCTGCAGTTTTCGGCCTTATGGGCGAATCTGCCGCTGAATATGCTCCTGAGAGTGGACTGATATTCAAAGATGCATCTGAAACAGCTGAAGAAGTGGTGCATACAATAAAAAAGAGTGAAGATGTGGATATGATAATATGCCTTTCTCATTGCGGCACTATAGAGAACGAAAATGACAGTTTGAAAAACACAGAAGATTATGTGCTGGCTGAAGAGATCCCCGATATAGATCTGATAATCAGTGCACATACTCATACTATTTTTGACGAACCGATAAAGGTGGGAGAGACATATATTGTTTCGTGCGGCAGCTATAATAAAAATGTGGGACATGTGGTACTGGAAAGGGATAAGAATACAGGAAGATTTAATATAAAGTCATATGAGCTGATTCCTTTGGATGAGAATGTCGAAAGCGATAATGATATTGAAAATGAACTGGAAGAATATCGTCTTTCGGCAGATAAGAAGTATTTCAGTAATTATGGATACAGTGTTGGACAAGTAATCACTAATAATGATGTGGAGTTTTCTTCAATAGATGAGTTTGGTCTTGTGCAGGGTGAGGAGCCTTTAGGAAATCTTATTGCTGATTCATATAGATATGCTGTAAAGGAGTATACAGAAAGTGATGTGGATGTGGCCATCGTCCCTCATGGAGTTGTCAGAGGGAGTTTGCTTAAAGGTGACATTACTGTTTCGGATGTATTTAATGTGAGTTCTCTCGGATATGGAAAGGATGGAAAAGCCGGATATCCCCTTGTGAAAGCGTATCTTACAGGTAAAGAATTGAAAGCTGTAGCAGAGGTCGATGTCAGCATTTCTGATTTTATGGGGGTGGCGAGATTGTATTTATCAGGACTTGAGTATTCATGGAATCCACATAGACTCATACTGAATAGGGCTGTTGATGTCAGATATAATGACGGCAGAGAAGCTGGCTATGTCGAAGATGACAAATTGTACAGCGTAACTGCAGACCTTTATTCCTGTCAAATGTTAGGAGCTGTTAAAGATAAATCTTTAGGCCTTTTAAAAATAGAACCTAAAGATGAAAATGGCGATATAATAGAGGATTTTGAAGAACATATAGTTTATGCCGGAAGCAGTGAGCTTAAAGCGTGGTATGCTCTGGCATCATATATAGATTCTTTTGAAGATAACAGGATCCCATCGTATTACAGCAAGACTCATGAAAGAAAAGTAAAGATAGAAAGTTGGATGCCGACGGAAATTCTAAAACAGCCTAATAAAATTTTCTTTATAGTTACTGCAGCAGTAATGGTATTAATTATTGTTATAGTAATTGTCATACGTATGGTAGGTAATCGGATAAGGAATTTATAATTATATGAGAATGTTTAACATTTGAGAGGGCTAAGTCTTATTAAAATATTATATCTTATTGTGATAAAAATCTATTTTACTGTGGAAACTCACTTGACATCTAAAAATTCAAATGATAGTATATTGACATATGAATACTAAACCGAAGACGAGGAAGTAAAACTGATATACGATTTTTAAGAGAGTCCGGGACGGTGAGAGCCGGATAAATGCAGTTTCAGTAAATGGGCCTCCGAGGGCAAGGTGAAAGAATAGACTGATAGATAAGAAAAGATAGAAAGGTTTTTTCGAGTAGCTGAGACGCGATGCCGGCGTAACGGGCAGGGAGTGTGACGGCACTCTGCAGAGAGAATGCATCTAGCATTAAACAAGGTGGTACCGCAGGCAAACGCTTGTCCTTGAGAGAGGACGAGCGTTTTTTTATGACATGGTCGTATCTTGAAGCCATAGCATGAAATCTATGATTTCGCAGCAGGGCTCATGTAAGGGTTTCTCCAATTTTTGATTTGGAGGAATCTACCGCAAAATACGGCGAGAACGTGTCTTAAAGGTGCTTCTACGCAGCTTTGCTGCTGCTCTGTCCGTTTTCCCGAGCGAATTACTTTGATCTTAGGAAAAAAGGCAGGTAAAACACAGGATCATCTTAAAATTTGCAGAGAATCACGAGAGCAGTTAAAAACCGGAAAATGCAGAGAAAGGAGAGCGCGGGCAGGTGCTTGCGCAGAGAAGAAATGAAGAAGAAGAGTTTAGCGATTTTTATAGCCATATTGGCAGCCATGTCGATAGTATTAGCAGGCTGCGGAGAATCCGACAAAGGGGGAGAAGATACTGTTAAGATAGGAATAGTTCAGCTTGTTGAACATACGTCTCTTGATCAGATAAGGGAAGCTATCATAGCTCAGCTTGAAGAAGAAGGATATGTGGATGGAGAAAATATAGAAATAGATTATCAAAACGCTCAGAATGAACAGTCAAACCTCAAGACTATCTGTCAGGGCTTTGTGGCAGATGACGTTGATGTGATCGTTTCCATAACGACTCCGGCTACACAGGTAGCGATGGGTGAAACAAAAGATATTCCTATTGTATTTTCAGCTGTTACAGATCCTGTGGCCGCTGAAGTGGTTGCTGATATGGAGAAACCGGGCGGGAATGTTACCGGTACATCGGATGTTATTTCTGTGGAAAAGATAATGGGACTTGCGCAGGAGATAACACCAGGATTTAAGACGATAGGGACACTTTATAATTCAAGTGAGACAAATTCAGTTTCAGCTGTAGAAGCTTTGAAAGAATTTGCAGAAAAAAATTCTTTGGAAGTGATAGAATCAGCTATAACAAGTACTAATGAGATACAGCCGGCTGCTCAGAATCTGGCTAAGAAATGTGATATAGTATTCTCTCCTACAGATAATACTGTAGCATCGTCTATAGCAACTGCCAATCAGGTTTTCATAGAGTCAAAGATCCCCTTTTATGTAGGTGCTGATTCAATGGTAAAGGACGGAGCTTTTGCCACTTATGGCGTTGATTATGAGTATCTCGGCCAGCAGACAGCAGATATGGTGGCAGAGATAATTAACGGAGCAGATCCTGGGGAAATGCCTGTAAGAACTATGGATGAGATGGCTATATATATCAACAGCCAGACTGCAGCTGATATGGGAATAACTATACCTCAGGATATTCTTGATAAAGCAACTGATTTAGCAAAGGAAGATTTATAAAATGTTAATTGTTACATTACTTGAAGCGTTAGAACTGGGACTGATATATTCTATACTGGCTTTAGGAGTATTTTTGTCATTTCGGACACTCAATACACCGGATTTGACAGTAGATGGCAGTATTGTAACAGGAGCCGCTGTTTCTGCTGTGATGTGTACTGCGGCTTCCGGAATGGGACCGACAGCGCAGACTCTGATGTGTATCCTTGGATTGATCTTGGCTTTTGTGTTTGGTATGGGCGCAGGAGCCATAACAGCTTTGCTCAACACAAAGCTGAAGATTCAGTCACTTCTCGCAGGCATACTGGTAATGCTGGGGATATATTCTATAAATTTACGGATACAAGGCAAAGCCAATGTTAATCTCAACAGCACTCCTACACTTTATAAAACAGTAGAAAACGCTATGAATGGATTCAGATGGAGTTCTATAGTTTTTGGTCTTATCATAGCCGCTGTTGTGATATTCTTCATGTTTGCTTTTTTGAAGACAAGGAAAGGCTTTGCACTGAGAGCTACAGGTGACAATGAGGAGATGGTAAGAGCAGCAGGTATAAGCAGTGATAATATGAAGCTTCTTGGACTTTCGGTATCAAATGGCCTGGTGGGGCTGGCAGGAGGCATGCTCGCTCAGTATCAGGGTTATTCAGACGTAGGAATGGGTACTGGTATGGTAGTTATAGGCCTGGCTTCTGTTATTATTGGTGAAGTACTGTTCGGAACCGGAGGACTGTTAAGAAGGCTTATAGCTGTAGCGCTTGGGGCTGTGGTTTACAGAATGGTTATAGGTGTTGCACTTTATCTGGGAATGCCGCCTACAGATCTTAAACTTGTGTCTGCGGTTATAGTAACTATCGCACTTGCCATGGGAATGCTCGGAGAAAATTTTTCTCTCAGGAAGAAAAGATCAAAGGCAGGTGAAAGAAATGCTTAAAATAGAGAATCTTACAAAGATATTCGCTAAAGGAACCATAAATGAAATGACTGCCCTAGATGGTGTGAATTTTCATGGAGCTTCCGGGGATTTTATAACTATAATAGGAAGCAACGGAGCCGGTAAATCTACTTTGATGAATTCTATAGCTGGAGTTTTTCCTGTGGACAGTGGGAAAATAGTTCTGGATGGCAAAGATATGTCAGATATGCCGGAACATAAGAGAGCAAAAATGATTGGGCGTGTTTTTCAGGATCCTTTAAAGGGAACTGCTTTTGATATGACTATAGAAGAAAACCTTTCCATAGCCTATAATAAAAAGCGGAGAAGGGGTTTGCAGGCAGGTATCAGCAGATCGGACAGAGAACTGTTTAAAGAAAAACTTGCATTGCTTGGTATGGGTCTTGAGGATAGGATGAAGGAAAAAGTCAGATTGCTTTCCGGTGGACAGAGGCAAGCGCTGACTCTTTTCATGGCGGTGATCGCAGAGCCTAAACTTCTTCTTCTTGATGAACATACGGCGGCGCTGGATCCTTCCGCAGCTAAAAAGGTGCTTGAGTTGACGGATTATTTTGCAGATAATGATAAATTATGTACTATGATGATAACTCATAATATGAAAGCTGCTTTGGAGCATGGGAACAGGACTATATTAATGCAGTCAGGTAAAATAAAAATGGATATCAGCGGCGATGAACGGAAAAAAATGACAGTAGAAAAGCTAATTGAAAAGTTTGAGATAGATAATGACAGAATGCTGCTTTGATAAAGGATTGTTATTTATACGAAACGGTATGGCCTATAGATTGGTCATACCGTTTTTGGTTTTTGATTATCTATGCAGATATACTTGTATTTGATAGTGCCACTGCAATATACCGGATATGATGATTTGCTGTACGATGAATTCAGGTTCTGTATGATAATCGGTTTTTACTGTCTGCAATACTTCGTCGATCTTTTTTATCCGATTTTCTTCGTTGCAGGAAGAGCATAAATAGTATCCTTCGGGAAGTATTTTTAAACCGTCTGCATTACCATAGCGGATACATAGAGCAAATAATCTTGATATACCATTTTCAGTATAGACTCCTGCCAGATCTTCAAATAAAAAAGACTGTTTTTCTTCCGGGTCGATTTTATCGTAAAAGTGTTTCAGATAGTTCCAAAGATTATCAAGTGCAGGAGATTTTAAATTGTCAGAGAGCATGATTACTCGTTTTGTGAAATATTTTACAGTAACATCTTCTGCGGGAGTTTGATATTGCAGCTTACTTTTATAATCTGCTTTTGCAGCTTGTATTTTTTGTTTACTGTATTGCAAATCTGCAATTTTTTCATCGGCTTTTTTCTCTGCTTCTGTCAAAAAATCGATCACTTTGTTTAAATCATCATATTCAAGAACTTCTTTTATAGCTTTCAGAGGCAAATCCATTTTCTGCAGAGAGCATATTGTATTTAAACGTATTATATCTTCTTCTGAATAGTAGCGATAATTTGTTCGTTCATCTTTTTTGCTTGGTTTTAAAAGACCTATACGGTCATAATGACGGAGCGTTTCGCTTGTAACATTTGTTCTTTTTGCAGCTGCACTTATTGAAAAGTATTTTTTCATTTGTATATTGTCCTCTTGACTTTTGTGTTGCACAAAGGTTTAGAATACATCTTAATATGGAGAAACGATAATGTCAATAATAAAGATTCTTGTTATCTCCGGGAATATTAAAAAGAAAATAATTTAAATGTAAAGGAGTAGTATGCTATGAAAAAAACAGTTCTATTTTTTATACTTCTTATGTTGGGAATAACTGTATTAACAGGTTGTGATGATAAAGGCGAGTCTTTTAAACGGGAAGTTTATACAGTTGATTCAGAATTGATTAAAAAGATCGAGATTAACGTTCAGGACCGGTTGATAGAAGTATCATCATCGGATGATAATCAGATTCATATTGATTATTCACAAAACAGTAAAGAGTACTATAATATTTCTGTTTCTGATGATCATTTGGTTATGACTGCGGACAATAGCAAGGAATGGACGGATTATATCGGAGGTAAGCCATCAGAGGAAAATCGCATAATATCTTTGAGGATACCGGATAAACTTTTGGATACACTGATTTTATCTACTACCAATGAGGATATCAAACTTGGTGAGCTGTCTGCAGTTGGCAATATATCTGTTTCGGTAAGTGGAGGCAATATATCATTTGAAAAACTGGATGCAGATGATTCTATTACACTTATCTCAAAAAACGGGAATATATCCGGCTTGATTATAGGCAGTTATGATGATTTTGATATCACTTGTGAAACAAAGAAAGGTAAGAGTAATCTGCCGTCAGATAAGCAAGGAGGATCGAAAATTTTAAAGGTTTCTAATAATAATGGAGATACTGATATAGAGTTTTCCGATAAATAAAAATATGCGAAGAAGGTCTTTACAAAGATCATTCTTCGCATATTTGTTTTTGTGAATGAGGTTTGCCGTCTCTTAATGCATACAAGTATTATTAACAAGTTTTACTTATGTATTTTTGGAGACCATTGATTTTAGTTACGTATATGTTTTATAACGTTTATTGTATTCATTGCCATTAGATCGTTGAAATTCAGAGCTTTTTGTTAAGTGTTAAATAAAATGAATAAAGCTGTGGATAACTATGATGTCAAATTTATTCTTGACAGCTTAAATCGTTGAAAAATATGGTTTTTTAAAAAAATAGTTATGCACAGCCTTCGTTGGATAAAATTGTATACAATCGTTGAAGTTCTGTGGATAACTCCCTATAATGCTGAAAAATCGGGACTTATACACTTGTTGAAAGTTGTCACATCAAATAGTGATATTAGTTAACATAAAACTAAACATTGGATAAAACAAATTGCATCAGTAAAATTTTTTATATAACAATAAAGTAATGATTTCCTGTCAAATTAATAATTACGATTAGGAAAATATTTATTGAACTTCTTAAAAAATAAATAAAATGAATAATATGTTTTATTTAAAAATTCTGTTAATATCTTACCCATAATAATTACTATTTCAGTTTTGGTGAAAGGAGTTTTATCTATGATTGATGGAAGACGGATTGATACTCTGAAAGAATTTGGGTATGAACAAAAACTTGAGCGAGTGCTGGGACTGCCGGGGGTATGTCTTTTTGGATTTGCATATCTGGCTCCATGTACGATCTTTTCGTATTTTGGACTTGTAAACGGAAGTACACATGGCATGATCTCTTTGGCATATGCTATTGCCACGATAGCTATGTTTTTTACAGCTTTAAGTTACAGACAGATGGTGGTTGCTTTTCCGGTAGCAGGCTCAGTCTATAGTTATGTAGGCAAAACAATGCATCCTAATATTGGATTTATGGCAGGCTGGGCGATACTTTTGGGATACATATTGCTTCCTATGATAAATTATATCATTGCGTCAGGATACATACCCATCTTGCTGCCGGGAGTACCTATATGGGCTGATATTTTTGCACTGATAACGATAGTTACTGTTGTGAATTTAGCCGGAGTGAAGATTATGTCTGCATTTGACAATATATTTATAGTTATACAATTAGCTTTTGTCATTGCTGTTGTTATTTTTGCAGTAAAAACTATCTTATCAAAAAATTATGATATCATTGATATCAGCGGACTCTGGAATGCTTCAGAATGGGGAAGTGTAGGAATAACAGGTGTGATAGGAGGTGCATCGGTATTGTGCCTTTGTTTTTTAGGGTTTGATTCGGTGACAACGCTGGCAGAGGAGACTAAAAATCCGGGGAAAACAGTAGGCAGAGCTCTTATAATAGTATGTTTGACAGCCGGAGGACTTTTTGTGCTTTCTACGTATTTGTTCCAGTTGGCGTGGCCTGACGGCTGGATGCAGATTGATTCCGGAAGAGGGTCTTATCAGCTTGTTGGGTATATTGCAGGGCAGTTTATGGCGACTTTTCTATGTGTAGTAATGATAGTATCATGTCTTGCGTCAGCGGTTTCTTCTCAGGCGTCATGCGCCAGAATTCTTTTTGGAATGGGAAGAGATCATCAGCTTCCGGCAAGATTCTTCGGACATATAAGCACAAGATTTAAGGTTCCCAGTTATAATATTATATTGATCGGTGTGGTTTCTCTGCTTTCTTTGTACATAGATTTTGATCTGGGAACTACTATGATAAATTTCGGAGCATTGCTGGGGTTTACTCTGGTAAATATATCAGTATTTGTCCATTACTGGATGAAAGAATGCAGGAGAGGAATCAAGGCAGCTGTAAATTATATAGTGCTGCCGGCAGCCGGAGCGTCAGTGTGTATATCCTTGTGGGTTAATCTGGGGAGGAAAGCTCTTATTATAGGAAGCATATGGCTTGTAATAGGCGGGATAGTATTGCTTGTGACAATAAATAAGAAGAAAAAGGATGTGTAAAAATTGATTGACGCAACTAAGAGCATTACAGCAGATATAATAATAAAGGGAAATGCGATTTTTACTGTAAAAGATAAAAAATTGATGAAAGGCGGCATTGCAGTAAAAGGAAATAAAATAATAGCTGTCAAGAATTATAAAGATATAAATAGATATATTTCAGCAAATACAGAAGTTTATGATTTTGGAGATTATCTGATAATGCCTGGATTTGTTGACGGTCATGATCATCTGTGGTGGGGTGCTGTAGCAGATAGTGATCATATGGTGGATCTGACATCCTCGACATCGGAGGAAGAGGCGGTTTGTATGATAAAGGATTATGCAGACTGCCATCCGGAAGAAATACGTATAAGGGGTTACGGCTGGTTTCCTGCCAATTGGAAGAATTCTCTGTTGCCTTCCAAGAATTCGCTGGATAGTATAATTCCAGACAGACCGGTATATATGAATTGTGCTGATGCACATACATGTTGGTTGAACAGTTTAGCTTTGAAAGAATCAGGATACCATACGGATATGAAAATAAAGAGTGGCTCAGTAGGAATTGATGAAAATGGAGAGCTGAATGGTCTTGTCTATGAACCTGAAGCATTGTCGTATGCATGGGAAAAAATGTATGATTTCCCTGAAGAACAGATGGAAGAAATCATGGAATCGTTTATGAAAGGACTTGCAGCTTATGGAGTTACTTCCCTCAGTGAAATGAGTGCAGACGAATATAGTCGTGCAAATTATGATAGATATAAGGTGTTTAAAAGAATGGCCGAGGCCGGGAAGTTTACCAGTAGGGTGCATGTATATACTGCTCTGATGGGATATACAGATTTTTCGGATGCCAAAAAGCTGGCGAAGGAATTTTCATCGGATGTTTTCAGGGTCAGTGGACTCAAAGGGTTTCTTGATGGTGTTACATCTACTTATACAGGTTTTTTAAAAGAGGAATATGCTGATAAGCCGGGAACATGCGGAGAAGGGGTGCCTCTCGTTTCAAAAGAAGATCTGGAAGACAGTGTTGTAGCAGCAAATGCGTCAGGACTTCCTGTCAGGATACATTGTATTGCGGACGGATCAGTAAAAATGGCATTAGATGCTTTCGAAGCGTCTGAGAAAGTAAATGGAAGACATGGACTGAAAAATTCTATAGAACATATCGAAACGATAGATCCGGAAGATATAAAAAGGTTTGCGAAGCTGGGTGTTATTGCGTCCATGCAAGGTGAACATCTGGCTTTGGATAATAACGAGAAAATCATAAGGGTAGGCAGAAAGCGATGCCGCTGGGCTTGGCCCATGAGGAGTATTCTTGATTCAGGAGTAACGCTGGCATTGGGAACAGATTTTCCGGTGGTACATTATAATCAATTTCCGGGTATATATGCAGCTGTTACGAGAAAAAATTATGATGGTTCTCACGCAGGTATACGAAACAAAGAAAATATAACCTTAGCAGAAGCTCTTATTGCTAATACCTTGGGTTCTGCAACGGTATACAATAGAGAACATGAGCTGGGAACACTGGAGGCAGGGAAATTGGCTGATATAATCGTTATAGACAGGAATCTTTTTGAGGTTGACAGCAGCCAGATAAAAGATGCACGAATAGTTTTTACTATGATGGATGGCAAAGTGACTTTTCGGGCAGAAAAGGGCTAAGATTATAAATTATAATAAAAAGAGGGCAGAAGCGATGATATATCGTAGAAGAACTGCCCTTTTTTATAGATATAAATGTACGATAAAATCAGATGCTGAAAATAATCAGCGAATATGATTCTGTTTTTTATCTTTTGATCAAATCAGTACGTTTTTGCAGTTGTATATTTAACTGTTATTTTTTTATGATAAATGATATACTATAGAAACGGCAAAACTTATTGTGAAAGATCGGGGGGATTCGATTGAGACGTAATTTTAATATTACATTTTTGATTTTAATAGTTGTACTTCTGTCCAATGCATTTAGGCGCGGAGCCTTTTCAGATCCTATGAACTGGCTTATGGGAGAGCTTATGATGCTTCCGGGAATAATAATCGGTCTGGCATTTCATGAATTTGCCCATGCTGCGGTAGCATTCAAGTTAGGGGATCCCACTCCTAAGATGCAGGGAAGGGTCACGATAAATCCTTTGGCACATATAGATCCTGTTGGACTTGCGGCGTTGCTGTTTGCAGGTTTTGGCTGGGGTGTACCGGTACAGATAAATCCTTCTAACTTCAAAAAAAGAAGACGGGATGAACTGCTTGTGTCTCTGGCGGGAGTTACCATGAACCTCGTAATAGCTATAGTGTTTGCTATCGTTGCTAAGATATTATATATGACTATGGGACCGAGTTTCCTGTCGGGAAGTGTGGGCAGTATACTGTGGATGATGATTATGTATGTTATACAGATAAATCTTGTTCTGATGATTTTTAATTTGATCCCTTGCCCTCCTCTTGATGGATTTTCGATTATATCTGAGATATTCAATATAAAGCACACAGAGATTTATTGGACTCTTTACAGATACGGAGATTGGATACTCATAGCACTCATAATCTTCGGAATAACAGGAAGAATAATTTCCCCATGTGTAAACTTTCTTTTCGGTATTTTGAGCAGTTTCATAATTTAAGTAAGGTAATAGATAAATGGAGTATTTGAATAAGCTGAACAAAGAACAGAGGGCGGCAGCCATGTATACAGAGGGGCCGCTCCTTATTTTGGCGGGAGCGGGAAGCGGCAAGACAAGCACCATGACTCACCGTATAGTGTATATGACAGAAGAAAAAGGTATCGATCCTTATAATATACTGGCCGTTACATTTACAAACAAAGCGGCGAAGGAGATGAAGGACAGGGTGGAAACTCTTATTGGGCATGGACTCAATTCATGGATATTGACATTCCATTCTGCGTGTCTGCGTATACTCAGAAGTCATGCGGAAGTGCTTGGATACGGCAGAGATTTTGCGGTATATGATCCTACAGATCAGAAGACCATGATAAAAAATATAATAAAGGAACTTGGTATAGATGCAAAGCGATATACCCCTTCCTATTTTCTCGGTATAATAAGCAAATGCAAGGAAAAGCCCATAACGGCGGAAGAATATACGAACGTTTACGGCGATGATATCAAAGCCAAAACAGTGGCTCAAGTCTACGGAATGTATGAAAGGGCTTTGAAGAAAAATAATGCTATGGATTTTGATGATCTTCTTTTGAATACTGTAAGACTTTTTAAAAAGGATGAAACGGTATTGCTCAAATATCAGAACAGATTTAGATACATAATGGTGGATGAATATCAGGACACTAACAGGATGCAGTATATGTTTATCAAAATGCTGGCAGAAGCACATAATAATATCTGTGTAGTAGGGGATGACGATCAGTGCATATATCAGTGGAGAGGGGCAGATATAAGGAACATACTTGAATTTGAAAAGGACTTTAAAGATGTAAAGGTAGTAAAACTGGAGCAGAATTACAGATCTACGTCAAATATCCTTGGTGCAGCTCATTCAGTGATTTCTAATAATAGGAGTAGAAAATCAAAGAAACTATGGACTGACCAGGATGCCGGAAATAAGATTGTATATTATAGAGCAGAGGACGAGCGTGATGAAGCATATTTTATAGCCAGTGAAATAAACAGGATGAAGTCTTCTGATAGGAAGTACAATGATTTCGCTATTCTTTACAGAACTAATTCACAGTCGAGAACCTTTGAGGAGGCCCTTTCAAGGAGGGAGATTCCTTATAGGGTTTTGGGAGGTCTGAGATATTATGACAGAAAAGAAATAAAGGATATAACTTGTTATCTCAGGCTGGTACAGAATAAGGCTGATGATCTTGCCCTTATTAGGATAATAAATGAACCAAAAAGGGGAATAGGGGGAAAGACTCTCGAGAAAATGAGAACTCTTGCTGCTGTCAGGCAGGAAAGTATTTTTAATACTCTGATGGACAGAGAAGTAATATCCTCTTTTTCTTCTAAAATATCTTCCAACATAGAGAGTTTCACAGAACTGATAAACTCATACAGCTCAGAAAAGGAAAATTTGAGGATTTCAGATATTTATGACGGACTTCTTGTCAAATCGGGATACCTGAAGGCGCTTGAAGAACAGAATACTCTTGAGGCCGAGAGTCGTATAGAGAATCTGATGGAGTTCAAATCAGTTATATATAATTATGAAGATGAAGATCCAAATATAACGTTGCCGGAATTTATGGAAAGAATCGCTCTTCTGGCAGAGGTAGATAATCATGATGCCGGGGAAAACGCTGTTGTACTCATGACTATGCATAGTGCTAAAGGACTTGAATTTCCATTTGTGTTTATGCCCGGCATGGAAGATGGGTTGTTTCCGGGATGGCGAGCTTTTGATAGGGAAGATGGTCTTGAAGAAGAACGCAGGCTTTGTTATGTAGGTATAACAAGAGCTAAAGAACGTCTGTGGCTGACGAGCGCAGAGAGAAGGACTCTTTACGGCAAGACTGACTATACGAGAGAATCGCAATTTTTGCGTGAACTGGATAAAAGTTTGATAGAGGGAGATGCTATATTTGAGAAGAAGAAAAGGGATGTGAGTCAGGGAGTATTTTCTGACGGTATAACTGAGGGAAGTTCATTTAAGCCTTTTGATCAATTGAAATATGCAAGGCAACAGATGAAGAAAAATTTGGAAGATAGCTCAGATGATTTGTCTGCAGGTGATATGGTATCGCATCCTAAATTTGGAGAGGGAAAAGTTCTTTCCTGCGACGGAAAGATTGTTCAGATCAGTTTTGACGGGGATGTGAAAAAACTGGCTGTAGGATTCGCTCCTCTCAAAAAGCTTTAAAGGAAGATATGAAAAAGAGGTATAGTCATATGGAAGACAAGCGAAAACTGATGGAAGAAAAAGTAGCTTTTTTAAACAAAGCTGCCAAAGTATATTATCAGGAAAGCAATGAGATAATATCAAATCAGGAGTACGATAAACTTTATGACGAACTGCAGGCTCTGGAAAATGAGACAGGAATAGTTCTTTCGAACAGCCCTACGGTTAATGTGGGTTATCAGGTGGTGAGCAACCTTCCTAAAGAGCGGCATCCTTCACCGATGCTGTCTCTTGATAAAACAAAGGATATTTCTGAACTTAAAGAATGGCTCGGAGAGATGGAGGGCTTATTGTCATGGAAACTGGACGGGCTGACTATAGTTTTGACATATGAGGAAGGAAAGCTTTTAAAAGCTGTTACACGGGGAGATGGCGTGGTCGGAGAAGTAATAACCAATAACGCTAAAGTCTTCGACAATATTCCCCTGGAAATACCGGAAAAGAAAAAAACGGTTGTAAGAGGAGAGGCTGTTATAAGTTATGATGATTTTAATGAAATAAATGATGCCATAGGAGATGCGGATGCGAAGTATAAAAACCCGAGGAATCTTTGCAGCGGGACGGTAAGGCAGCTTAACAATGAGATAACAGCCGAAAGGCATGTGAAATTTTTTGCATTTTCACTTGCAGAGGGTTACGATGCCCAGTTTCGGCATCAGCAGTTTGAGTGGATGAACAGGCAAGGATTTGAGACGGTAGATTATGTGAAAGTATCAGCCGGAACCGTGGAAAGTGAAGTTGAAAACTTTGAGGATCGTATAACGGATTTTCCTCTCCCGTCAGATGGGTTGGTACTGATTTTCGATGATATCATTTATGGTCGTTCTCTTGGTGCCACAGCTAAATTTCCGAGGGATTCCATAGCATTTAAGTGGAAGGATGAGACAAAGCAGACGTATCTTCGGGAAGTATTGTGGAATGTTTCAAGGACAGGACTTATAAATCCCATCGCAATATTTGAGCCGGTGGAGCTGGAAGGGACCACAGTCAGCAGAGCTTCTGTTCATAATCTCAGTATAGTAAGAGAACTGAAGCTGGGGATTGGTGACGAGATAAGCGTTTATAAAGCTAATATGATAATACCTCAGATAGCAGAGAATCTGACTAAGAGCGGAACTGTCACCCCCCCTGATGAGTGCCCTGTATGCGGGAGCAATACTGTTATAAGAGATGATAACGGAGTTGAAACTCTTCACTGTCCTAATTCCCAATGCCCCGCAAAACGAATAAAAGCCTTTACACATTTTGTCAGCAGGAATGCCATGAATATAGAGGGGCTTTCTGAAGCAACGCTGGAAAAATTTGTGGATGAGGGTATGGTAAGAGATTTTGCCGATCTGTTTCAGTTGGAAAAGTGGCGAGAGAGAATCATCACCATGGAAGGTTTCGGAGAGAAATCCTTTGAAAATCTGATAAGTGCGGCCAAAAAAGCAAGTCATACGACGGCTGCCAGACTTCTTTTCAGTCTTGGGATACCTAATATAGGAGTGGCCAATGCAAAGATGATTGCTAAAGAATGTGGTAATGATTGGAGTAAGATATGCAGTCTTACCGAAGATGAGCTTGTTGCTATAGACGGCATAGGAGATATAATGGCTAAGGGGTATGTAGAGTTTTTTCATGACGAGGAAAAGCTGAGGATAATAGAATCACTGATGCCCATGCTTGATTTGCAAGGAGACGACTTGGAAGAGAAAAGCGATAAATTGTCGGGTCTTACTTTTGTCATAACCGGCAAGGTATATTATTTTGAAAACAGAGATGCTGTAAAGAATAAAATAGAAAAAGCAGGAGGTAAAACCTCTTCTTCCGTAAGCAGTAAGACAAGTTATCTTATAAATAATGATATATCTTCAGTTTCGTCTAAAAATAAAAAAGCAAAGGAATTGGGTATCCCTATAATAACAGAAGAAGATTTTTTGAAAATGATAGAGGAATGATATTATGCTAAAAACAGGAAAGTTAGACAGTGATCTGCTGAAGAAACTGGTATTTGATAAGATAACTTACAGAAGCGATAATGTTAAGGTCAGGCCGGGAATAGGAGAAGACTGTGCCGTTGTGGATTTCGGACAATACGATTGTATTATGTCTACTGATCCCATAACGGCGGCTGTAAGTGATATAGGGCGGCTTTCAATTCATATAACATGCAATGATATTGCTTCTAATGGAGTGAGGCCTGTTGGAATAATGCTGGCGGTAATGCTTCCGGAAGGAACTACAGAAGAAGATGTGGAGCATATAATGGGGCAGGCTGCCCAGACAGCAGGAAGTCTGGGGGTGGAGATAATCGGAGGACATACTGAGATAACACCAGCTGTTATACAACCTGTAATAGTGTCTACTGCAATAGGCAGGACTATTTCAGGACATTCGCAGAGCGGCAATGATATGAAGCCGGGGGACTACATAATGATGAGTAAGTCCGTGGGGCTTGAAGGATGCGGTATTATAGCTTGTGATTACGAGGACCGACTCAGGCAAGCACTGACGGAAGATGAGATCAAAAAGGCGAAATCTTTTCTCGATATGGTGAGCGTAGTGGATGAAGGGGTTGCTGCAGGTATTGTCGGCACCCACGGTATGCATGATATAACTGAGGGCGGCATAATGGGCGCCATCTGGGAAATGTGCCAAATATCTCATACCGGTGCGCAGATCTGGCAGGATCAGATACCGATAGAACCTGAAACGGAAAAGATCTGCAGTATTTTTAATATAGATCCTATGCGTTTGATTTCCAGTGGTTCCATGGTTATAGTATCATCTCCTGAGAAAAAGGATGCTATGCTTTCAGCTATGAAAGAGGCAGGAGTACGTTGTACAGTCGTAGGCAGGGTAGAAGAAGGTGATTTCGGGATCATGAAAAAAGAGGCGGACGGATTTTCTCAAATAGAGCCACCCTATGCTGATGAGATATATAAAGTAGTCGGAAAAAAGTAGTTTAAAATCCGAATTATCTCCAATTCGCAAAGTAAATCCTTTCCTCCAGAGAAATGAGGTGTTCTATGAAAAAATTTTACCAGACATTAAAAATATCAAATATAGAAGATTTTGTTGCATATGCAAAAAAACATCCAGAATTTGACGATTTCAGTGAATTGCTCCATTCTTTTACTATCGAAACAGGTGGGTTAAATATTCAATGTGAAAACACTTTAGATATTGAGCAAGCCTGTATCGTTCATACTATTCTCTAATTTGTAAAGTAGATAAATATTAAGGAGGTTGCTATGCAAAGTATACATGATTACTTAGATGAGACAATTATTTTAATTTGTAAAGACATACAAAATTCACTTGATGATACAAATGCTGTAGTTAAGAAGATAGACTCTCTGGCTTCGTTGGTTGAAGCCAGAGCTAAAATAGGGTTTTAATCTTCTTCTATTTTTAGATTTTCTAAAATAGAATTATAAAGTGTTGCAATTTCTTCTCCTTTATGAATATTGTCTTTTAAACCATTTAAAGATAATATGTTAGATTGAATTGCTTGCAATGCTAATTTTTCTGCTAATACTTTTTTGTAACTTTGTTCCATTATAACTCTCCTTTCATAAATAAAATAAGAATCATATTATATCACAAAAACAAAACTCCGACTACTTATCGGAGTTTTTTGATGATTTTCTTTTACCTTTAGGAATTTTAGGGATGACAGTTCCTTGGGTACGAGGACTAATCATATCAAGAGTTTCATAATCATCATCATACATAATTTCATCATGTTTATATAACAAATCAATCGCATATTGATGTTGTTTGAAGCGTGTAACTAAATTATATATGGTTTTCTTATCAGTGTCATTGAGGTCACTAATATCAATAGTTTCATACGGTTCTAATCCTAATATATAATCCGTTGATACTTTGAATAGTTTAGAAAGTTCAACAAGATATTGAGTTGAGGGAATACTTATACCCATTTCCCAAGCATTTATGGCTGAACGAGATAATCCAAGTCTTTTTGCCAGTGTTGTTTGTGTAAATCCGTTTTGTGTACGGAGTTTATTTATGCGTTCTCCTATCATATTAATCACCTCTGTTTCATTATATTGTTTATAAAATGGCATTACATTATCATATTAGATAAATAATTATCACTTTTGATTAAAATAAATTGACAAATGGTGAAATGTTGATATAATTAAATTACAAAAACGCCGAGGTATTGATATGTTAACGAGGTGATGACATGATTAGATTATGTAAGCACTCACAACAGCATGTCATAGAGGAAATACATAAAGGCAGATTAGATGCCGTTTGTTTAAGCTCGGCTAATTTAGTTGATGATATTGTTCTTAAAATGCACTCAAATAAAGTTTTTGATTGTATTACAGAAAATATACCTGATTTGAGAGGAAAGAATATCTGTATACCGTATAAATTGATATGGGCTTGTGCGATAGTTGCTAAAATGAAAATACAGACAAGTTTAGTGGATATTCCGTTTGCTATTAGCGACCATAAAACATTAGCGGAATTTGGATATACGATAAGAGATGACAAAGGTAACTTGAAATCAGGTCTCATGCAGGAGAGCAGTCTTAGATTCCTTTTAGGAAAATATGATGAGATTAAGTTTATAAATGGCTACAATGATGTAGTACAAAAAGGTGTTATGCCTTTAATGAATATAATTCCTGATATACACATATTAGATTGCACAGACTTAGAAGTAAATCTTGATAATGAACATTATGAAAAGTCTGGTATAGCTATTAGTAAGAGAGACAAACAACCAGCAAGAGGATATAAACTTGCAACATTAAGAGGTCTCGTAAAAGATACTGGGATTATTGAAGATATACGTTTCGGAAGTTTAAACATGCATGATATTAAACTTAGTAAAGATATTTTGTTAAACTCTCCTGTTTTAAAAAAGGGAGATATCTTAATCGAAGATAGAGGTTTCTTATCAAGGGAAATTATAAATTATTTAAAGCATAATAGGAATGTTGATGTGTATATACCCCTAAAGAAAAATATGGAAGCTTATGAGATGGCAATTACAAATGCCATAATCCAAAATAAGTGGATTAAACATCCGAGCAGAAAAACTCAGGAAATAACTTTAGTTACTGAAATGGGAGAGTATTGGAGAAGTGACAATATAAGTGAAGATGTTTCATTTAATGCTTGTGTTGTTAGAGAAAATAGTATTGACGAATACTTTGTATTTATTACAACTGATATTGACAGAAGTGCAACAGAGATTATAAAAACATATGAAATAAGAACTGAAATAGAAGAAGATTATAGACAGTTAAAAGACTTCTGGAAAATAGAAGATTTTAAAAGCACTAAATGTAATGTGATATTGTTTCATATTATAAGTGTATTGCTGGGTTATTTATTTTTCCAGTTGTATACTTTATTACCAGAAGGTGAAAAGTTTTTAGGAAAGTCATTACCTGTCATACTGAAAAGTTATATGCCAAAAGTGCAGGCATATGTAATCCTTTATATAGATGACATGTTTGCGATACTCAGTTTGTTTGAGTTGATGGAGTTGTATTCTCATTGCAATGAAGATATAAAGTTATTGTTTAAGCGGGTTTTAAAGGAGAAGTAGGAGTAAATGGAACAACAAAAACAAGAGTTAAATTTTGAAGACAAACCGACGACAATTATAAAGGGTATTAATGTTATAGCTGGAATTACACTTGTGGCTGGATTATTAATAGCTTTAATAGTATTCGGTTCAACAGCCCAACATATGGGAGGTCTTGTGCTTTCTATATATGTATTAGTGTATTCTGTTTTAACTAGTTTTTTACTAAAGGGGTTTTCCAAATTGTTAGAGTTTCAATATGAAACATATAAGGCAATCAAAGAATTACATCAAATGATAAAATAAACAATCCAATTTTATAAACATTTAATTTACTAAAGCCACCTGATTAAGGTGGTTTTTGTTTTTTTAGAAAGGAATAAAAAATGAAATTTACAATAAAAGATGCATTTTTACAGTTAATTTATTTCATACTCCCATTTTATGAGGTTTCTTTTTACGGAATAGGCAAAAAAGATTTAATCCACAGAGCTTGGCATTGGAAACTCCCTTTTAGACCATATTAAATATTGATGGTATTTTTGCTCATATATTTCATGTAGTTCTGGATGATATTTTGTATAGCCTTTCTTTTGTAAAGGCAAGTCTTTTTGAATAGACATGTAAATATAAGCCATCGTAAGGTCGTGGGCTCGTTGTTCATTATCAGTCATTGGGTTCACCTCCTTTCTATAATAAATTATATCACATAATTGGGAATGGTACTATAATAAAATGTTAGTTTGCGAATTAAAACGAATTATCAAAACCCTTGACTCTTATTCATAAAAATAATATAATTACATAGATAAATTGCCTTTTGATGGTTCCGCTTGCATGGTTTGGGTCCTGCGCAATAGGACGCCGTGAACCTTGTCAGGTCCGGAAGGAAGCAGCAATAAGCGGAAGCTCTTATGTGCCGCAGATAAGCCTTCTCCTACGCCTGCGGAGCTTTCAAAGGGCAATTTATATTTTGCCTGTTTTCTCTTAACCATAAGACAGAGGAGTACAGGAACAAATTAAAAAGAGAGGACAGAGCATGTATACAGCGTTGTACAGAGCCTATCGTCCCGAGGTATTTGATGAGATACTGGGGCAGGAGCATATCGTAAAAATTTTAAAGAACCAAATAGATACGGACAGTACGAGCCATGCTTATTTGTTTTGCGGCACCAGAGGAACAGGAAAAACAACGACCGCCAGAATACTGGCAAAGGGACTCAATTGTATCTCACAGGAAGAAAGCAAGCCATGCGGTAAATGCAGTGTATGCATGAGTATAAAAGAAGGCACTTATTTAGATGTCGTGGAAATAGATGCTGCATCTAACAACGGTGTTGATAATATCAGAGAACTTAGAGAAAGTATCAAATATCCTCCTGCATCGGGGAGAAAAAAAGTGTATATCATAGATGAGGTTCATATGCTTTCTTCAGGAGCTTTTAATGCATTACTTAAAACCCTTGAAGAACCTCCCGAATATGTAGTTTTTATATTAGCTACTACAGAACCGCAAAAGCTTCCGGCAACCATATTATCAAGATGTATGAGACTTGACTTTAAAAGAGTGCCTGAAACTTTGCTTATAAAGGGTATGGACGATATCTGCAGGAAGAGAAATATAAATGTGTCAGAAGATGCGCTGAGAATAATAGCGGCTAATGCCGACGGATCTGTGAGGGATGGTCTGAGTATATTGGATCAGTGTATTTCGGGAGGAGATACCGAGGTCGGAGCAAAAGATGTTTTGGAATTTCTCGGGGCCTCTGGTGAAGAAACTTTTATGGAACTTACAGATATGATAAGAAAGGGAAAGACGGCCGATGCACTGCTCCTTATAGATCGAGTGCTGTCTGACGGAAAGGATGTCAGACAGTTTATGAGAGACTGGGTCAATCATTACAGAAATCTTTTGATGACTAAGTTTATAAAGGATCCTCAGAATATCATAAATATGTCTGCGGAGAATATAGACCGGATAAGAAAACAAAGCAGCAGCATAGATATTACAGATATAAACAAGGGGATATTGGAATTATCAAAGACAATGAGGGAAGCCAAATGGTCGACTCAGCCAAGGATACTCTTGGAGTTGGCTGTAGTGAATCTTTCTTCGGAGATGAAGAATATTCCGGAAAAAGACGTATCTGCGCAGAGGTCTGTATATTCATCAAACAATGATAACAGCCAATATGAGGCTTCGGCTAAAACACCGGGGGACACGATGAATACTGATATTCATAGTGCTGATAAAATATCTTCCGGTAAAAATTCAGATGATACGGAAGTATCCGCAGACAAACATTCGTTTGATTATGATGCTGTATGGAAGGCTGTATTTGAAGATGGAGAGGCAGCTAAGGGAAGTTTTTATATAATCGGCAGCGGTAGTATGCTGACAGATATAGGCGAGCATGAATTTACCGTGACAGCGGGATCTGAACATGTAAAAAAACATGCAGAGAAGAACCGGGAGCTTCTGGAAAATCTCATGGAAAAGCATACAGGCAGGAGACGGGCCATGAGACTTGAATTAAATGGCGGAAATATGACTGCCGGAAAGAATAAAACAATAGAGGATGTGGCCAGACAAGCTGAAAGCGTTCTCGGTATAGATGTAGAGATACAGTAATTTATTTGGAGGAAATTGATATGGGCAAAGGAATGAGAGCCGGTAAAAAGCCTAAGGCGCCGGGTATGGGAAATATGCAGAAGCAGATGCAGCAGATGCAGGCGATGCAGAGAAAGATGGATGAGCTTCAGGCGGAGATAGACGAAATGGAAACGGAGGCATCTTCGGGAGGAGGAGCTGTTACAGTGAAGGTTTCCGGAAATAAAGAAATAAAAGATATACAAATAAAACCTGATGTTGTCGACCCCGATGATATCGAAATGCTTCAGGATCTTATTATGGTGGCTGTTAATGAAGCATTGAGACAGATGGAAGAAATCTCGCAAAATGAGATGAACAAGCTTACCGCCGGACTTGGCATACCGGGACTGTAAAAAATGAAATATTATGCTAAACCTTTAAATAAACTGATAAATGAGCTGTCAAAACTTCCAGGGATAGGAGGAAAGACGGCGCAGAGACTTGCTTTCCATATTTTATCTATGGACGATAAATCGGCTGCGGAGCTGGCGGGATCTATAACTGATGCAAAAAAATCAATGACATACTGTTCCGTATGCGGCAATCTTACTGATACAGATCCATGTGTAATATGCTCTGATGAAAGTCGGGACAGAAGTATTATCTGTGTGGTGGAAAGTCCTAAAGATGTTGTAGCTATGGAGAAGATCAGGGAATACAGAGGATATTACCATGTTCTTCACGGCGCTATTTCTCCTATGGATGGAGTAGGCCCTGATGATATAAACCTCAAAAGTCTGATAGTCAGACTTCAAAATGAGGAAGTAAAAGAGCTGGTGATAGCTACCAATCCAAATATCGAAGGGGAAGCGACAGCTATGTATATCGCCAGACTTATAAAGCCTTCCGGAATAAGAGTTACAAGGATAGCTCATGGTATTCCTGTAGGAGGAGATCTGGAATATGCTGATGAGGTAACTCTTCTTAAGGCTATGGAGGGAAGGCGGGAACTATAATAAAGCCTGTGAGTTGTAATAAATTGTACATACCTGAAATATATTTAAGAGACGAGATTTATTGTCTCTTATTTTTTATCATCAGGAGGTAGATTATAATGGATTTCGGAATGGAAGCAGGCATATTTCTGGCATATACAGCGGGTCTGATGCTTATTTATTTTTTTGGAAAGATACTCATTGTTCCTATTAAAAGTCTTATCAAACTATTGTTCAACGGTGTCATGGGAGGCATATTACTCGTTGTTATAAATTTGATCGGAGGATTTGCGGGGCTTTCCGTACCCGTGAATTTTATTACCGTATTTATAGCAGGACTTTTGGGAGTTCCCGGTATAGCAGGGCTTTTAATATATTTTTCTTTATTTTAGATAAAATGCCCGAGTATAATAAAAAGCGGATCATATCTTAGTCGTCTGTGTATTTAGAAGTTTTATGGCTTCCGAGGCAGCTGCTGCCCCGTCGGAGGCAGCGGTCACTAACTGTCTCAGCTCTTTTGACCTGCAGTCTCCGGCTGCGAATACCCCGATTGTACGAGTTTTACAGGTTTCATCCGCAATGATATATCCGTTTTCGTCAAGATCCGTTATATTGGAAAATGAGCTGTTCTGAGGTATTTGACCTATAGCTGTAAACAGACATTCTATTTCAAGAACTTCGGCGAAAGTTTCCTGAGAATGTCCGTTTTCGACGTTTTTATAGGATTGTTCGTAACTGCTGCCGGAAATTGGATCAGAAGACTTCCTTTCTGTGAGGATCTCTATTTTTTCAAGAAAATCTTTTCCATGAAGCCCGATTACCTTTGTATTGAATAAAATTTTTATATTTTTTGATTCAAATACACGTTTCTGAAGTGTATTTTCTCCGGAAAATTTGTCGCGCCGATGTATCAGGTAAACTTCTTTACATAGAAGGGAGAGGTAGAGAGCTTCTTCCAGAGCTGTATTTCCGCCTCCCACAACGGCTACGGTTTTATTTTTATAAAAGGCTCCGTCACATGTAGCGCAGTATGAGATTCCTTTTCCGATAAATTTTTCTTCTCCCGGAAGTGAGAGAGCCCTGTTTTTTGTTCCCACGGCTATTATGGCTGTCCTACATTTATAAGAATCTTTCTTCCCCTCTATGATTATTATGCTATCTTCGGTTCGGACAGATAATACGTCATCATTTGCTTTATCAGCGTTCATTCTGTCAATTTGCTGATAAAGGTCAAGAGCAAATGAATATCCCTTTATCGATGAAAGACCCGGATAGTTTTCTATTTCAGATGTGGAAATTATTTGACCTCCGAAAACGCTTCTTTCTATGATCAGTACATCTTTACCTGATCGGCATCCATAAATAGCAGCAGTCATTCCTGCTATGCCTCCGCCTATGATTGTTATATCGTAGATTTTTTTCAAAATATTACCTCCATAAATAAGACAAAATTGCCTTGATTTTTTAATGATTTTGCGAAATAATTGTTATACTCCGAAACACAAATAAAAAGGAGTTTTCAGAGTATTCCGCATATTGGTTTATGCTTGATTATTGCATATATATATATGTATAATAAACATGATAATTTATCTCACCAGTTATTTTTTATTAGGAGGATTATATGGGCACTATACTTTTTCTTATTGGTTTTCCAATAATTATTGCCTTGATTCTTTTAGTAAGTAAAGAGGATAAGGTCAGAGACATAGTAGTAAAGATCGCCGCATTTGTGATTGCGGCCACTGCTATCGTCGTGGCTGTCCAGTATTTCAAATCAGGCGGAACTACATTTGCGTTCCATAATGAAATTGTTAATTATGTTATGATGGGTATTGAAGCGCTGCTTGCGCTGTATATCGTCATCATAGGCATAAAACACAAGAAATATCTGGCATCACTTTTTGCTATCATCCAAACACCTTTGCTGATTTGGTTTGAACTTACTAAAGCTCATGGCATTGAAGTCCAGAACAACATGTACGTTGACAGACTTTCGATAATCATGATTTTGATTATTGGTATTATTGGCTCTTTGATAACCGTTTATGCGTTGGGATACATGAAAGATTTCCAGCATCATCATTCCGATGAAAAAGACAGGAGACCTTGGTTCTTTTTTGTAATGTTTATTTTCCTTGGAGCGATGATCGGTCTGGTAACTTCCAACAACATGATCTGGATGTATTTCTTCTGGGAGATTACCAGCTTATCTTCATTCTGGCTTATCGGCTTTACAAAGACGAAAGAAGCTACAAACAATGCATTCAGAGCATTAATAATGAACCTTCTCGGCGGACTGGGATTTGCTGTAGGTATCGTTATACTGGGAACTGTATTTGGAACCATTGAACTAAATACTATGATTATGATCGGATCTGTTTACGGTGATCTTATTGCTATTCCTGCAGCGTTCTTTGCTTTCGCAGGTATTACAAAGGCTGCTCAGATGCCGTTTAACAGTTGGCTGCTGGGAGCTATGGTAGCGCCTACGCCTACATCTGCTCTGCTTCACTCATCAACTATGGTAAAAGCAGGCGTATTTATGATAATAAAATTGTCCCCTGTTTTAGGAATGGGAAACTTTGCAGGAATTATGACTATGATGGTCGGCGGAATAACATTCCTTCTGGCAACATTTGCAGCCGTATCTCAGAGCAATGCGAAGAGAGTCCTTGCTTATTCGACTATTGCTAATTTGGGTTTGATAGTAACATGTGGAGGCATAGGAACTGCCGAAGCAGTATGGGCAGGCATTATGCTAATAATATTTCACGCTGTTACAAAATCGCTGCTGTTCCTGTGTGTTGGAACTGCGGAACATAATATCGGCAGCAGAGATATCGAAGA
Source organism: Lentihominibacter sp. (assembly GCF_046951855.1). Taxonomy (NCBI): domain Bacteria; kingdom Bacillati; phylum Bacillota; class Clostridia; order Peptostreptococcales; family Anaerovoracaceae; genus Lentihominibacter; species Lentihominibacter sp. Next base: position 117,650 of record NZ_JBKTXS010000002.1, read on the forward strand.
TATGGATGGTTTGTTTGTAAGAATGCCTAGACTGGCAGCATTTATGATGATCGGGATAGCGGGTATGTTCCTTGCTCCTTTCGGTATGCTGATTTCAAAATGGGCAGCAATGACATCATTTGTTGATTCAGGGAATGTGATACTCGTAGGTATAATCTGTTTCGGCAGTGCTGTCACAGCGTTCTACTGGATCAAATGGATGGGTAAACTTTCAGCTATTGTTGCAAATGAAAAGAACATACAGCAGAACGTACATAAAGAGGAATGGTTTGTTCAGGGTACGCTGGTAGTGCTTACTATATTGGTATGTCTTATATTCCCTCTCGTTTCCATGTATATGCTGGTTCCTTATCTGGAAGGTGTGTTCGGAGGCTTGGCATCAGCAGTTCTTTCGTCTAACAATATGATAATAATGGTAGTTATGCTCGTATTCATCATACTCATTACAGGATTCTGCTTTGGAAAATCCAAGAAAAAGATTGTTCCGATATACCTTGCAGGTGTTAATGAAGGGGATAACAGAACTTATAAAGGATCAATGGGTAAGGATGTTCAGTTCTCATTGAGAAACTGGCATATGGACAAATACTTCGGAGAAAAGAAGATGAATCTTATCGGCGGTATATTGACTACTGCCATGATAATAATAGGACTTGGCATAATGATAGGAACGCTTGTCAGCCTGTTGGGAGGTGTTGCATAATGATTATTAAAACAATAATATCTGTGATTGCATACCTGATTCTGGCTCCTCTGGCAGGAGGACTTCTGGCAGGTCTCGACAGAAAACTTTCTGCAAGAATGCAGAGAAGAGTGGGTCCGCCTATTCTTCAGCCTTTCTACGATGTACTGAAGTTGTTTGAAAAGGAAAAGCAGACGGTAACGAAAGTACAGGATTATTATGTAATGCTGTTTGTGATTTTCGTGATGGCATCGGGAGCTATATTCTTTGCAGGGGGTGATTTGCTTCTTGTAATATTTACGCTGACTATAGCAAGCGCATTCCTGATAATAGCTGCGTTTTCATCCAATTCACCTTATGCTCAGGTTGGAGCAGAAAGAGAACTTCTGCAGATGATGGCATATGAGCCTATGGTATTGATGACAGCTATTGGTTTCTATATGTACTGCGGAAGCTTTACCGTGTCGGATATTATCGGCGGAACATCAATGCCGTTCCTTCCGCTTATCGGTATTTTTGCGGGGTTTGTATTTATACTGACTATTAAGTTCAGAAAATCTCCGTTTGACCTGAGTATGTCACACCATGCTCATCAGGAATTGGTAAGAGGTCTCACTACAGAATTTTCCGGAAGAACATTAGGATGGATTGAGATTTCGCACTGGTATGAAAACATTTTCCTGCTGGGATTTGTGTTCCTGTTCTTTGCCAACGGTACAGTTTGGGGAACTATTATAGGCGTAGTTGTAGCTATAGTAGCGTACTTCTTCGAAGTTCTCATTGATAACAGCTTTGCGAGAATGAAGTGGCAGTTTGCTTTTAAGGCGGCGTGGATAGTTGCTCTTGTCTGCGGCGTGATCAATATTTTCGTATTGTATTTGATAGTGTAAAGGAGGTGTGGAAATGTCATATATTGCGAAATCACCATGGGTCATACATTATGATGGATCCAGCTGCAACGGATGTGATATAGAAGTCTTGGCATGTCTTACACCTATGTATGACGTGGAAAGATTCGGTATAATAAATACGGGAAATCCTAAACATGCGGACGTATTTCTTGTAACGGGATCCGTTAACGAACAGAATAAAGATGTTGTAAAACAAATATACGAACAGATGCCTGAGCCCAAGGTAGTTGTAGCTGTTGGAATATGTGCATGTTCTGCGGGAATTTTCAAGCAGTGCTATAATATTATGGGCGGTGTTGACAGTGTTATACCGGTAGATGTTTATGTTCCGGGATGCGCTGCAAGACCTGAAGCTATAATAGATGGTGTAGTGAAGGGTTTGGCTGTTCTTCAGGAAAAGAGAGATAATATGAAGAAACTCGGAATATCTGAAGAAAAGACTGAAGAAGGAGGGGAGAACTGATGAGTGAGAGAGTAGACGTTAAACAGAACTTTACACCTGTAGAACTTTCCCAACTTCTTACAAAAGTTAAGGACTTGAAAGATGAAGGCTATAGATTTGCGCAGGCATGCGCTACTGTGGTAGATGATAAATTTGAAATATTGTATTCTTTTGATAAGGAATATAAGTTATTGAATTTAAGATTGGTTATTTCCCAGGGAGAAGAAGTAGAAAGTATAACAGGAATATATTGGCCTGCATTCATATATGAAAATGAAATGCGCGACCTGTTCGGCATTCAGTTCAATCATATGGAACTGGATTATCAGGGCAACTTCTTTAAAGTTGCTGAACCTACTCCATGGAGTCCGAAGAAATAGGAAAGGAAGGTAATGATATGGGTAAGAAAACTATAATTCCTTTCGGACCACAGCATCCGGTACTTCCCGAACCTGTTCATATCGATTTAGTGGTTGAAGATGAAACGGTTGTGGAAGCTATCCCGTCTATCGGATTTATCCATAGAGGATTGGAAAAGCTAGTGGAAAAAAGGGACTATACCCAGATGGTATATGTTATAGAACGTATTTGCGGTATCTGTAGTTTCGGACATGGTTGGGGTGCGGCTTCAGCTATAGAAGGAGCTATGAACGTAAAGGTTCCCGAGAGAGCAGAGTATTTGAGAACTATACTTCATGAATTGTCAAGACTGCACAGTCATTTGCTGTGGCTCGGCTTGCTGGCAGATGCATTTGGATTTGAGAGTTTGTTCATGCACTGCTGGAGAATAAGAGAGACTATACTGGATATTCTCGAGAAAACTACAGGCGGCAGAGTTATTTTCTCTATCTGCAAAGTAGGTGGTCTTAGAAAAGATATAGATAATGAGACTCTTAGGGAAATTTCAGAAACGCTGGAAGGTATCAAGGCGGAATTAAAAGATATAACTACAGTGTTTATAGAAGATGATTCTGTTAAAAACAGATTGTGTGGTGTCGGAGTGTTATCTAAAGAAGATGCTATCGAATTGTGTGCTGTAGGCCCTGTTGCAAGAGGATCCGGTGTAGGTCAGGATATGAGAATGACAGATAATCATGGTGTTTATAAAGATCTGGATTTTGAACCTGTGGTTGAAGAAGCAGGAGACTGTTATGCAAGATGTAAGGTTAGAATTGGCGAAGTATTTCAGTCAATAGAGCTGATAAAGAAAGCTGTAGATAAAATTCCTGATGGTCCTGTGGATGTTCCTGTGAAAGGTAATGTTGAGGGCGAATATATGGTAAGACTTGAACAGCCTAGAGGCGAGGCTTACTACTATGCTAAAGGAGCCGGAACTAAATTCTTACAGAGAATGCGTGTCAGAACACCGACCAATATGAATATTCCTGCATTGGTTAAAATTCTGCAGGGCTGTGATTTGGCAGATGTGCCTATGATGGTACTTACGATTGACCCTTGTATAAGTTGTACAGAAAGGTAGGTGAGAGTTAATGGGAGCTTTTAAAATTGCAAAGACAGTATTGAAAAGCGCATTCAAAAAGCCTGCGACTCTCATGTATCCTGTAGTGGAAAGAGAATGGCAGGAAAGGACAAGAGGCAGCATCGACATCGAAGCTGAAAAATGTATCCTTTGCGGTATATGTTCTAAAAGATGTCCGGCGGATGCTATAAATGTAGACAGAAAAGGCGGAAAATGGGAGATTCACAGAATGCAGTGTGTTCAGTGCGGAGAATGTGTTGAAGCCTGCCCTAAGAAGTGCCTTGAAATGAATCCTAAATATACAGAGCCGGGTGCCGAAAAGGTTATTGATATCGTTGATGTCGAGGTTAAAAAGCCTGCTCCTAAAGCTGATAAGGAAGACGGTAAAAAGAATGACGACAAGAAAACGGATAGCAATGCAGTAGAAGCATCAGATGATGACAAGCTTGTATGTGATCTTGATGCCTGTGTTTACTGCGGATTGTGTGCTAAAACTTGCCCGTGTGATGCATTAGAGGTTGACAGAAAGGCCAAGGTATGGAAAGTTGACGATGATGCTTGTGTAAAATGCGGAGCATGTGTAGATAAATGCCCTAAGAAGTGTTTGTCCATAGGAGCGCCTTCTGATACAGCAGCTTCGGAAAATGAAGAAGCGGAGCAGGATGCTGAACCTGTTGCTAAATCCGTTCCTGTAGTAGATGAGGAAAAATGCGTTTATTGTAATATGTGTGCCAATGAATGTCCTTCTGAGGCTATTTCAGCGGAGATTGACAACTGGACTCTTGAAGAAGAAAAATGCGTAAGCTGCGGAGCATGCGTAGATGTTTGCCCTGCTGACGCCCTTACGATGGAGACCGTAAAATAAGAGTTAACAATAATCGGTAAAGTATTGTGATATGCAGACAGGGTTAGCCCTGTTTGCATATTTTTTCTGTAAAAATCTTGACATTGACAGCGTTGTAATATACAATTATTTAGCGACTTTGTGTGAATAATCAAATAAGGGCAGGTGCTGCTCTTACTTTAAGTTAAACGGAGGACAGATAAAATGAGAGTAAAAGTTACACTTGCTTGCACAGAATGTAAGCAGAGAAATTACAATACGGTAAAGAATAAGAAAAATACTGCGGACCGTATAGAAATCAACAAATATTGCAAGTTCTGCAAGAAGCACACGCTTCATAAGGAAACCAAGTAAGGGAGAATTACTATGGCAAAAACGTCAAAGGAAAAAGGCACCAGTACAGCCAGGCAGAGAGCTGTTGCGGCGTCCACTCGCAATAAAAAGAAAAAAGGCGGAATAAAAGAGTATTTCAAGGGTGTAAAACTGGAAATGAAGAAAGTGGTATGGCCTACGAAAAAGGAACTCGGCTCTTTTACTGCGGTAGTACTTGTTACTTGTGTGGTATTTGCAGCGGTATTCTGGGCAGTTGACACAGGCGTATTAGCAGCTATTAAAGCCGTATGTTTCTAAAGCATGTATGGATAAGGAGCTCAGAAGTACAATGTGTGAAAACAATGAAATGAAAAAATTGGACCTGGAAGGTCTTGAGGGCCTGAGAGGTGACGGCGAAGCTAAATGGTATGTCGTGCACACTTATTCCGGTCATGAAAACAAGGTGAAAGTCAATATCGAGAAAATAGTTGAAAACAGAGGTATGCAGAACCTTATCCTCGACGTAATCGTGCCAACAGAAGACAGAGTAGAAGTTAAAAACGGACAGCGTAAGGTTAAGACCAGAAAAATGTTTCCGGGATATGTTCTCGTAAAGATGATAGTAACTAATGAATCATGGTATCTCGTAAGAAATACACAAGGCGTTACGGGATTTGTAGGACATGGTTCGGATCCTATTCCTCTTACAATGGAAGAAGTAAGGAGAATGGGAATAGAGAAAATATATATTGATCTGGATATAGATGTTGGCGATACAGTGAAGGTTATTAACGGACCTTTCGAAAACTTCATGGGAGTTGTGGAAGAAGTTAATATGGAGAAACAGACACTGAAGGCAAAAGTATCTATGTTCGGAAGAGACACGCCTGTAGAGTTGGATTTTGCTCAGGTGGACAAACTTTAGTAAAATACACTTTTACATTAAATCTACCCTATTATAAGGGGAATAATAAAGAAAGGAGATGGATTGAATGGCAAAGAAAATTGAAGGATATATAAAACTTCAGATTCCTGCTGGGAACGCAAACCCTGCGCCTCCTGTCGGACCTGCTTTAGGTCAGCATGGTGTTAATATCATGGATTTCTGTAAGCAGTTCAACGCTAAAACGCAGGATCAGCCCGGAATGATCATTCCTGTAGTAATTACTGTTTATGCAGATCACTCGTTTTCATTTATTTGTAAAACACCTCCTGCAGCAGTATTGCTTAAGAAGGCTGCAGGTCTTGAGTCAGCTTCAGGCGAGCCTAACAAGACAAAGGTTGCTACACTGACAAGAGCTCAGGCTGAGGAGATTGCGAAGACAAAGATGCCGGATCTTAATGCGGCAAGTCTTGAAGCAGCTACCGAAATGATTAAGGGAACTGCAAGAAGTATGGGAATCGTTATTGAAGACTAAGCGAGAGTGGGAGATTCTTTGTTTAAAAGTCAGAGGATCGTTAATACCACAAGGAGGAATAAAATGCCTAAAAGAGGTAAAAAGTATCAGGATTCCGTAAAGGAATATAACAAAGCGGAAGTTTATGATGTAGAACAGGCTATGGATATAGTAGTTAAAACTTCCAAAGCAAAGTTTGATGAAACTATTGAACTTCATGCACGTCTCGGCGTTGACGGAAGACATGCTGATCAGCAGGTCAGAGGAGCTATCGTGCTGCCTCACGGCGTTGGTAAGACAAAAAAAGTTCTGGTTTTTGCTAAGGGTCCTAAGGCTACAGAAGCAGAAGAAGCCGGTGCAGATTTTGTAGGTGCTGAGGAAATGGCTCAGAAGATCCAGAGTGAGGGATGGTTTGATTTCGATGTTGTTATAGCTACTCCGGATATGATGAGTGTTGTAGGAAGACTTGGTAAAGTCTTGGGTCCTAAAGGTCTGATGCCTAACCCTAAATCGGGTACGGTAACTATGGACGTGGCTAAGGCAATAGAAGAAGTTAAGGCAGGTAAAGTAGAATATCGTTTGGATAAGGCCAACATAATTCATACGCCAATAGGCAAGACTTCATTTGGCGCTGACAAGCTTGCTGATAACTTCAATGCTATAATGGGAGCTATCATTAAAGCTAAGCCTGCGTCTGCCAAAGGTCAGTATCTGAAGAGTGTAGTAGTTACTTCTACTATGGGACCTGGAGTAAAGATCAATCCTATGAAATTAGGATAGGTCAAAATTAAATAAGAAAATAATCGACCGTAGACAGCGGGTGGAATGGGATATTCCTTAATTTCCCGCCGAGGTACAATGTAAATACATGTGCCTTGTTGTCCTGCGGACAGCA